>DBWT01000036.1:0-14696 GCA_002309035.1 Caryophanales bacterium UBA1231
GAAGAAGTTGAATTATTCTATGAATTTGATAAAGATGTTTACGTTGAAGGAGTAGATGCTCATCTAATCGGCGAAGCTTCTGTTTTACTTGGCGCAGGTCGTGAGAAGAAAGAAGATTCAATCGATCATGTTGTAGGTATTGTTGTTCATAAGAAGATTGGTGATCAACTTCATTATGGTGATAAGATAGCTACCATCTATAGCAATGGTAAAAATACTGAATTAGCATTAAAGATGGTTATGGATGCTTATACTTTAGCAAATGAAGAAGTTAAAGCACCAAATGTCATTTATAAAATAATAAGATAAAACCCCATTTCCTTAGAAATGAGGATTTTTATTACTTAATAACTTTGTTCAACATTGTTAGCAAGATATCAACAAATTGATTCATTTCAGTGATATTAGCTAATTCTTTTGCTCCATGGTGGTTATAACTTCCTGTACCTAGGTTTGGACATAAAATTCCTTTGTATGATAGCATTGCACCATCAGTTCCACCACGAATTGGTGAGCACTTCATTTCAATACCATATAATGCTAGGGCCTTTTTAGGAAATTCAATAATTTCAGGATGTGGTTTGATAAGTTCTGCCATATTGAAATATTGATCTTTAATTTCAAGATTAACTAATTTTTGTTGATATTTTTGATTGATTTTATCAACCGCAGCATTAATTAATGCCTTTTTTTCATTGAAGAGTTTTAAATCATGATCACGGATGATGTATTTTAATGTCGTTTGTTGAACTTCGCCAATAATATCTGTGATATGGAAGAAACCTTCATAGTCTTTAGTGTATTCTGGCTTCATAGCATGTGGAAGAAGATTATGAAATTCAAATGCTATTTCTTGGCTGTTAATCAATCTTTGATATGCTTCACCTGGATGAATACTATTTCCATTAATTGTAACAACAGCTTTACATGCATTGAAGTTTTCAAAGTTGATTGTATCTATTGAACTACCATCAAGAGTATAGGCAAAATCAACATCGAAAAATTTAGTGTCAAAGTGGTCTGTACCGCCACCAATTTCTTCATCTGGTGTAAAGCATACATAAACTGTTGGATAATCACCAGGCATATTTAATCTTTTTTCAATTAATGTCATGATTATCGCAATACCTGCTTTATCATCGGCACCTAAGAGAGTATCACCACTTGTTGTAACTAAAGTGTGTCCTTTAAAATTATTTAAAAATGGAAAATCTTTGGTTAGAATGTCAACTCCATTTGGTAAATGAATATCTTTACCATCATAGTTTTCATGAATAAGAGGTTTAACATTTGCACCACTCATCTCTGTTGCGGTATCCATGTGAGCGATTAATCCTACTTTTTTATTGATATTTCCTTTAACTATGCCATAAACATAAGCATATTCATCTTTAAAAGCATTCTTAATTCCTAATGAATGTAGTTCATCAAGTAAAAAGTCAGCAAGTTTATGTTGCTTTAATGTTGATGGATAAGTTGTACTATCGGGGTCTGATTGTGTATCAAACGAAACATAATTTAAAAATCTTTCAAGTAATGTCATATTTAATCTCCTATTTGATTTCATTTTATCATAAATTAATATGATAAATAGTTTTTTTGCAAAGAAAAAAGAGTCATTCGACTCTTTAATCTAAATCACCTAAAGTATCTAATGCTGATTTTTTCTGTGATTTCATTTCACGTCTTTCTTTTAAAGAGATTTTTTCTTTAACTAGTAAGAAGACGATGAAAGCAATAATCATCATTATTGTTGCATAGATAAATAATAGTTTTAATCCACCACCATTAAATTTCTTGAATGGATCATCCATGATGATACCTACAAGAATTGGTGTAATTGATTGTGCAAGCATAGATGATGTGTAGTAATAACCAGTGAACTTACCGATATTTTCACGATTTGAAAATTCAACAATCATTGGGAATGAATTGATATTGACTAAAGCCCATCCACATCCTAATACGGCAGCCATTGCATAGAAGAAGATATTCCATGCACCAATTTGACCATTATATTTTGAAAAATCAACTGTTAGTGATACGATACCCATAGCTAATAAAGAAACAATTAGCATAACTAAACCAATAACAATAGTTAATTTACGACCAATTTTATTTGACAAATTGGAAAAAGCAATAAATGATACAATTGAAATGACTGTTAGGACAATTGTCATTGTTGACATAACACCACTATTTCCTAAAACAACTAAACTAAAAGATGAACCGAATGTTTCAAATGAATTGAATGACATAAACCAGAAGAAGATAGCTACAATGATTAAAATAAAATTAAATTTATCTACTTTTGATAGTTTATTGTCTTCTTTAATTACTTCATTAGTATCAGATAATTCTTCACCTTTAATAACATCGGCTTCTGTTTCTTTTAACATTTTGTTTTCTTTGACAGCAATAATCAAGAAAATTAAAACACCAATTAAAATAATAGTACAAATAATAAATGGAATTAAGATAATATTTTGCATATTACTGATTAATTCTGCACTTAGTTTTTCATTTGTTGGAGCTTTAATCTTTAAGAAAGGAAGCATTCCAAGGATTGCTACAAAGACTGCACCAAAATAACCAACTAAATTGATAATACCATTTGCTGTACTTCTTAAAGGTTTAGGTGTAACATCAGGCATAAAAGCTACAGCAGGTGAGCGGTAAGCTTGCATAATGATTAAGAATAATAACATTGCAATAATGACACCTAATAATGAATTAAAATAGAAGAATACGGCAATTAGTGGGAAGACAATTGCTGTGAGAATCATACCTATAACGATATAAGGCATTCTCTTTCCCCATTTTGAATGTGTTTTATCTGATAAACGTCCAACTATTGGCATAATGATGATTGCAACAACGTTGTCTAATGCCATAATAATACCAATAATGAAGTTTGCATTTTCAACTTTATCTTGTAATAAGGCCCTTAAAATTAATGGACAGTAAAAATTGTATGCTTGCCATAGCATTAAAATACCAAAAAAGGCAAATGCAATTTTAAAAGTATTCTTTTTATTAAGTTTTAAGTTTTCCATATTTTACTCCTAAAAAAATAATGGTGCCGGTGGTCGGACTCGAACCGACACGGGCTCATCACCCACTGGATTTTGAGTCCAGCGCGTCTACCATTTCACCACACCGGCAACATACATACTTATTTTACTCTTTTTTGTTTTTTTTTGCAACTTTTTGAATAATATGTTAATAAATAGAATTTTACGTTAAATTATGTTAAAATGAGTTATCATAATAGTGGGGTAAAAGTATGAAATTAAGAAATATAATCATTTTATCTATTTTGATGTTATTTGTTTTTCTTTTTGGTTGTCAAAAGAATAACCAAGAGCCAGAAAAAGTTGAAATAACTAAATTAACAGTTATGTCTGTTAATGATACTCATGGGGCTATCGAAGAAAGTTCCAAAAATCTTGGCATGGCTGGTTTTTCTTGGGCTGTAAATGAAGAACGTAAAGATAAAAGTAATGCCGTATTAGTAATATCAGCTGGTGATATGTTCCAAGGAACAGCAATTTCCAATTATACTTATGGTCTAAATATGATTAATATCATGAATATAATAGGTTTTAAAGCTATGACTATTGGTAATCATGAATTTGACTGGGGTTTAGATACAGTATTAAGCTATGTTGATGGTGATCAATCAAATGGAGAAGCTGATTTTCCGTTTTTAGCTTGTAATATTATGGAAAAAGAAACGAATAGTCTTCCTGATTTAATCAAAGAATATGAAATAGTCGATTTTGATTCTTTCAAAGTTGGTATTATTGGTTATATTGGTGTTGGTCTTGAAAAAGATATCGCAAGATCAAAAGTTGAAGATTATGAATTTGTTGATCCTGTTCCATTGGTAGGAAGTCTTGCTACTAAACTAAGAACTGAGTATGCTTGTGATTTGATTATCGCCATGGGTCACGATGCTGATACAGCTACTAACAATCTTTTAACAAATCTTTCAGGTAATGCGGCTGTCGACATGATTGTTAATGGTCATACTCATGCTACATACACAAGATATGCTAATAATGGCAATGGTAAACAAATTAGTATTTCCCAAGCAGGAACTGCTATGCAAACTGTTACTAAAACAATTTTTGATTATGATGAAGAATTAAAGTTTGTATCTTCACGTAACATGGATTTAGGTAGCTATGATATTGGTATTGATGCAGAAATTCAAAAAATGGTTCAGAAAATGCAAAGTGATATTGAACCAATTATGGGTGAAGTAATAGGTGTTGCTGGTAAAAATGTCACAAGAACTAGTGTCTCATATTTCACAGCTGATGAGATGTTAAAACGAACAAATGCTGATTTAGCAGGCATTAACAGTGGTGGTATTAGAGCCAATGCTTTCCCAATCAGCAATGGTAGTGATGTTACAATTAAAAAAGCATATGAAATTATGCCATTTGATAATATTGTTGTAACATGTGAACTTACAGGACAACAATTATTGAATGTTTTGATTATTCAAGATATTGTTTTTTCAACAAATCTTAAAAAAGTAGGCACAAAGTTCTATATTAACGAAGAAGAAATTGATAAAGATAAGGTTTATACTTTTGCATGTGCTGATTATTTATTTGAAAGAGACGAAGAAATTTATGGTTGCGCTCAAAATATCGAAAGATCTGAACTATTAGTGCGTGATGTTATTATCAATGGTATAAGAGAAGTTGAAGGAAAGTGGTTAGATTCATATGAGTAGAAATCACATTGTTTTATTTGAACCTGAAATACCTCAAAATTCAGGTAATATTATGAGAACATGTGCAGGCACTGATACTTTTTTACATTTTATTAAGCCTTTAGGATTTGAACTAGATGATGCACATTTAAAAAGAAGTGCTGTTAATTATTTACCTTATGTAAAATTCTTTGTTTATGAAAACTGGGAAGATTTTATCAGTAAAAACCATGGTAAAATGTATTTCTTAACACGTTATGGTTTAAAGACACCACATTCATTAGTGCTTAATAACCCAAATGAAGATTATTATTTCATTATTGGCAAAGAATCAACAGGTATTCCTAAGCCAATTCTACAAGAACACTTAGAAGATTGTATTAGAATACCTACTAATAATCATATTCGCTCACTTAATATTAGTAACGTTGCAGCAATATGCATTTTTGAAGCATTAAGACAGCAAGACTATAATGACTTGAGTCGTTTTGAGCCAGATGATGAAGGTCATAAAGGCAAAGATTTCTTGTTGAGATAGAAAAGAGACTATTATTTAGTCTCTTTTTTTCGAAATAATACGAGTTTTAACGTTTTTACAATTTAATTACAACAAAAAAATATTGTTTTATAGTATAATATATTAAAAGCGGGGTGGGAATATGATTAAAAAGATCTTTAAACCCATAATTTTAATCTTTATTGTTTTTTTGGTAGTTAGTTGTGACAGTGAACCAGCTGGTATTGAACCTACAAAGCCTTTTGAATTAGATTCATATTTTCAAAGCAATATGGTTCTTTCACAAAACCAAGAAATAAACATTACTGGTAAAAGCGAAAAGGGTGTTCAAATAACTCTCTCTTTATTTGATCAAAAAGGGAATAAAGTTAAAAAGGTATCAACAATTGTTAATGATAAAAATGAATTCGTTTTATCATTTAATAGTCCAAAAGCATCTAACAATTTATACAAGATTGTAATCGATGATTCAGTTAATGAAAAAACGTTAGATAATATCTTTTTTGGCTATGTTTTCCTATTTTTAGGTGAAAAATACGATGAAATTGATATCAATTCAAGTATTAAAGAAGATGAAAAGATTTTTGCTTGCCAATTATCGAATGAAGCCTTTGAATGGGATTTATTGAGTAATACTGATTTAAATGATTCAATTAAAACATCAATGAGTGGAATTTATGAAGAATTACAACTTCCAATTGCCATTATTGATGCTACAGTTAGCAACGCTTATTTAGATATTTACTTATCTAATGAAAGTATTGAAAACTATAAAAATATTCATCGTTATTTAGAACTTCAAAATCGTTTGAATATGGATGAATCAAATTATAGTCCTTCATCAATGTATCAAAAATATATTGAAAGACTTTCTAATATTACTATTGATTCCATAGTATGGTATCAAGGAAAGTATGAAATCACAAGTTTTGATAATTATGAATCATTACAATTTTCAACTTTATATAGTTATTGTTTAAATCATTTATTCACAAATCTTAATAACATCTTTAAATGTTCATTCTATACTATTCAATCAGGATATTGTGAGGGATTGGATTTAAATCAAATACGCTTGCTTCAAGCAAATCCATCACAAAATATGTCAAATGTCCACTTAATTCCAACTTATGATTGTTATGGTTTAGATGGACTTGATCAAACAAAGTTAGTTTCAAGAATTGTTGAAATGATTTATCAAAACCAATTTAAAAAGCAAAAAGTTCGTGCTTTATCACTTTCTGATGTTGTAAGCTATGATCATCAAATTGAATTATCATTTTATGGTAGTGGTTTACTTGAGAAAGTCGAAGATATTTATGGACTTAGTGTTACAGATCAACTAGGCAACGAATTATCTTATAAATTGTTATTCGAAGACAATGTTTTACAAATCATTGTCAATGATAGCAATTTTGAAGAAGAAATTCTTCAAGTTATTATTACTTATGGCTATAATGAAGACTTATTTAATAATAATTTGTTTAGTTCGAAACAATTACCAGTCGTACCTTTTAGAGTAAGTGTCGAATTATAGAGGGAGGCATTTATGGAAAAAATTAATCGTCA
Source organism: Caryophanales bacterium UBA1231 (assembly GCA_002309035.1). The sequence continues at coordinate 6,816 of DBWT01000036.1, forward strand.
TAACATGAGAATTACAATTGTTAGAGGGTTAGTATCTATTGATTTACAAAAACTTAGTGATTTAGAAGACTCTGAATTAAAAGATATTTTGTTATATGCATTTGATCCAGAAAATGCTGATGAAGAATTATATTTAAATTATAAAGATTCATTTGATGAAATGATTGTTGTTCTTAAAGATTTACTTAAGAATTTGCCTTCAATTGATGAAGTGATTATTGCCAAACTTGAAGGGTATCGTCTTGAACGTTTGAATTATACTGATAGAGCTATTATTCGTTTGGCAACTTATGAGTATTTATATAAAGATACACCTAAGAATATTATTATTGATGAAGCTATTTTAATTACTAAAGAATATAGTAATTTAGATGATGGCCTTCAATCTAAATTTAATAATCGTTTGTTGGACAACATTTGTAAAGGAAAAGAACAATGAATTATATAAGTGAATTAGAACAGGCAAAGTTTTTGTCTGTTTCTGCTTTAAATAGATACTTAGCTTATCGTTTTGAACATGATGATAATTTAAATAATGTTTATCTTGAAGGTGAAATATCTAATTTTAAGTACTCTGGAGGCAATCTTTACTTTTCTTTAAAAGATCAAGATAGTGAAATATCAGCTATTATGTTTCAAAGTAATGCTCGTATGCTCAATTTTGAACCACAAGATGGAATGTTCGTTCAAGTTGTGGGACGTGTTGGTGTCTATCAAAAAAGAGGAACTTACTCAATTACCATCAGAATGATGATTCAAAAAGGTGTCGGTATTTTATATCAACAGTTTTTAGATTTAAAGAAGAAATTAGAAGAAGAAGGATTGTTTTTAACCGAACATAAAAAGAAATTACCAATTTATCCTAAAACTATTGGTATTATTACCTCTAAAACTGGTGAAGCAATCAATGATTTAACTTCAACCTTAAATCGACGCTTTCCACTTGTGAAAATTGTATTATATCCAGCTTTGGTTCAAGGTCTTGATGCACCTAAAGATCTAATTCGTGCATTAAATTTAGCTTATCAAAACAAAGAATTGGATTTAATAATTATTGGTAGAGGTGGAGGAAGCTTTGAGGATTTAGCTTGCTTCAATGATGAAGCTTTAGCAAGAAAACTCTTTTTATCTCCTGTACCTACTATTTCTGCGGTAGGGCATGAAGGTGATTATACAATTGTTGATTTTGTAGCTTCTAAACGTGCTGCAACCCCAACTTTAGCTGCGGCTATTGCTGTTAGAGATAAACAAGAAATCATCCAAGATATCAATCATTTAAGTCAAAATTTAAAATCGATTTTTAGAACTTATCTAATTCATTTAGAAAAACAATTAAATAAGAACAAAGATTCTTATGTTTTATCGCACTTTAATGAATACTTAATGCGTTTTGAAAATAGACTTAAGGTTAACGTTAATCGTTTAAAACAATTTTCACCAGCAATGGTTATTAAAAATCAACAAGATTTATTGGTTAATTATAAAAATCGTTTGATACAAAGTATGAATCATTTCTTAAATCAAGAACAAATGAACTTAACATACTTAAAATCACAAATGGCAAATAATTATAATAATTTATACAATGCTAACTTAAATAAATATGATCAATTGTATCAAAAATTATCATTATTAAATCCCCTTTGCTTAATGGATAAAGGTTATGCTATTACTTACCAAAATAGTCGTGTAATTTCTTCTATTCACGATTTAAATCAAGATGACGAACTTATTGTTCGTTATAAAGATGGCAAAATAAAAACAAAAATTATTGATATTAGTGAGGAATAATATGGAAAACAAAAGTTTTGAAGAATTAATGAATGAATTAGAAGAAATCGTTTCAAGTCTTGAAAAAGGAAACTTGAGTTTAGACGAATCTGTAAAAAAATATCAAATGGGTATTGAAATTGCCAATTTACTATCAAAAAAATTAGAGGAAGCTAAATTAGTCATCGAAGTAAAAGAAAACTAACTTTTAGCGAATATCTTTTATGAAACTAAAAAAAGAAAAAATTAAAAGTTTAGAAAATCAGGCACAAGAAATAAGAGAAGAAATTATTGAAAGTATCTCTAAATCTGGTGGGCACCTATCATCTAACTTAGGTATGGTTGAACTAACAATCATGATTCATGAAGTCTTTGATCTACCGAATGATACTTTAATACTTGATGTTTCACATCAGTGCTATGCTCATAAACTATTAAGTGGAAGAAAACTTGATGATTTAGGACATTTAGATAAGATTAGTGGATTTATGAACCCTAATGAGTCAGCATATGATGCTTATTCATTAGGACATTCTTCAACATCCATTTCTCTTGCGGTTGGAGAAGCAATCAAATGTCAAAAGCAAGGTATTCAAAAGAATATTATTGCTGTCATAGGCGATGCTTCTTTAAACAATGGTTTAGCTCTTGATGCTCTTAATTTTCTTAACGAACATAAAGATTTAAAAGTTATTGTTATTGTCAATGATAATAATATGAGTATTTCACCAACTGCCGGAGGAATTACTAAATCATTAAACAGTGTGCGTGCTTCACGAAAAAAAGCTCTAATCTATCGGATTACACCAAGATTTATGCATCCTGTTTGGAACTGGTTTAAGAGAGTTATCAAAGGAATCTTTTACAAAAAGAACTTTTTTGATGCATACGATATTAAACATTTCGTTGGTATTGATGGTCATGATTTTAAAGAACTCAATAAATATTTGACTTTTGCTAAAAACTATAATGAGTCAGTTATTCTTCATATAAATACCATTAAAGGTAAAGGTTACAAATATGCAGAAAATGATGAAATTGGTATTTGGCATGGTGTTGGTCCTTTTGATATTGAGACTGGTGAATTCTTAACTAAAGAAGAAACAGTTGGTGAAGCAATATCAAATGAACTAATTAAAATCAATGATGAATTTCATAATATTAAAGTCATTACAGCCGCAATGTCACTTGGTAATGGTATAAACTCTTTTAAAGAAAAGTATCCAGATGATTTTATCGATGTTGGTATTGGTGAAGAAAATGCTTGTGTGATGGCTGCAGGAATGGCATCGCAGGACATTATTCCTATTGTTTTCATATACTCGACTTTCCTTCAAAGAGCATATGATGAAATATTAAGTGAAATTGCAAGATGTAATAAAAAAGTAATTTTCATGATTGATCGAGCAGGAATCGTTTCATATGATGGTGACCATCATCAAGGAATCTTTGATGTTTCATTTTTATCACCACTTCCAAATATGACAATTCTTGCGCCTGCATCAATCGAAGAAGCTACAGCATTACTTAGATATGCATTAACAATTGATGGACCGGTTGCGATAAGATATTCTAAACAGCTTCCACATCAAGAAAATTATGAGTTTACCCCAAGATGGCAAGAAATCTATCCAATAAATGATACCAATATTATTACATATAACTATGGTGTTTTTGAATGTAAAGAATCATTTAAAAATATGAATGTTGGATTAATTAATGCATCTATAATTAAACCGATAGATGTTGATTTAATAAAAAGCTTAGAAAATAAAAAAATGATCATTTATGAAGAAGTAAATGACCAAGGAGGATTATTTGATTTAATTAATCACTATATTAAACTTAATGGTATAAACATTGACTTAGAGCAAGTAGCAATCGTTAATACTTATTTAGAGTCAGGTAGTAGTGAAGAATTAAAGAAAAAATATCATCTAAATATAGATGAATTAAAACGTAAAATAAAGTAGGTGAAGAATATGCTTCAGCAATTAACTGTCAATAATTTTGCCATTATTGATAACATTTCCATTGAATTTGAAAATCATCTTAATGTTCTAACAGGTGAAACAGGTGCTGGTAAATCATTGATTATCGACGCAATAGGATTATTACTTGGTGAACGTGCATCAAGCCAAATGATTAGAACAGGTGAAGAAAAAGCTTCAGTTGAAGGTGTTTTCATTGATTATTGTTCTGATATCGATGTTTTACTTGATGAATTTGGAATCGATAAGATGGATTATCTATTAATTAGAAGAGATATCTATAAAAATGGCAAAAGCATTTCAAGAATTAATGGATATATTGTATCCCTTAATCAATTAGTTTCAATTACAAATTTATTGGCAGATATTCATACACAATTAGATACTAAAAAACTTTTTGATTTACGTAATTATGTTGATTTTATCGATAACGATGAAATTAGACAACAATTGTTGAATTATAATAATTTAAAAAGTGTTTATTTAAAACACTTAAAAGAATATAATCGTTTATTAAAAGAGTATAAAGATGGCCAAGATAATCTTGATTTTTATCAATATCGTTTAAATGAACTAAAAGCTCTTAATTTAAATGTTGATGAATTAAATAATCTAGAAGAAGAATTAAATATGCTCAATAACTTTGAAGCAATTAATTCTAATTTATGTGATGTATTAGCATCTTTTAAAAATCAAAGTATCTTAAATGCTTTATATAGTATTAAACAAGATTTATTAAAACTTGCTAAATACCACGAATCTTATAATGATTTAGCAAAAATAGTTGATAGTGCATACTATGATTTAGAAGATGTTGAACAAACAGTAGCTCAAAATCGTTCACATCTAGAGTTCGATGAACAAAGATTAAACTATATCAATGAACGTATTATGGCTATTAAAGATGTTGAAAGAAAATATCGTATGAACATCGAGGAATTAGTAAACTATCAACAAAGTTTGAGTGAATTAGTTAATAATTTTGATCAAAGTGAGTTTTTGATTGAAGAAGAAAAGAAACAAGTTTTATTTTCTTTCAAAGACTTAATTGATCAATCGAAGTTAATTAGTGATTTACGTATCAATCAAAGTAATATTTTAATTCAAAACATCAATGCAACTTTGAAAGATTTATGTTTAGATAAAGTTACACTCAAAATAGTTGTTAATCAAAACTTACCTAAAGATGAATTTGATTCAACAGTCTTCAAAGAAAATGGAATCGATAATGTTGATTTTTTAATTTCGTTTAATGTTGGTGAAGATTTAAAACCTTTATCAAAAGTAGCATCGGGTGGTGAAATGTCACGTATTATGCTTGCACTTAAAACCCATATGCTTCAAAATATGCATTTATCAACAATTATTTTTGATGAAATTGATTCAGGTATTAGTGGTGAAGTTGCATTGGCTGTCGCAAGAAAGATGAAAGAGATTAGTGAATCAACACAGGTTTTAGCAATTACTCATTTACCAATTGTTGCGGCTGCGGCTGATCAGCATTTATTTGTCAGCAAAACTGTAAAAGATCAAAAGACTTTCACTTTAGTTAAAAAACTATCAGAAGAAGAACGCATTTTAACATTAGGTGAAATGATTTCTTCAGCAAATAATGATTTAACATCACAATTAGTCGCTGAAAATATGATTAAAAATTTCCAAAAATAAAAAGGGTCAAACTTTTGTTTGATCCTTTACTTCATAATATTGATGATTGAAACAACAGCAGATGCTACTAATAAACCAACCATACCAACAAGAATTAAAATAACTAGGACTTTACCCCACCATGTTCTTGTAGGAGCTTTTTTGATTACATATTCTTCATGGTCAGCTACTTGTTTCTTTTCAATGAAGTTTTTATCTTTTCTTTTCATATGGTACTCCTTATAAAATATTAATAGTACTTTTTACTCGTATATTATACCATAATTAATTAAAAAAATCAAAACAAAATACTATTAAAATTAATAAAATCGCTAAACTTTGAAAAAAATCATTAAATATGATAAAATATTTATGATTAATAATGGTGAATAATATGGGAAAAATAATTTTTCATATCGATATGAATAGTTTTTTTGTAAGCTGTGAAGTTGCTGTAAATCCTTCACTTTTTCATAAAGAAGTAGCTGTTGCACCTAACGCATCGCGAAGAAAGAGCATGATTCTTGCTGCATCATACGAAGCAAAAGCCAAAGGAATTAAAACAACAATGTTAATCAATGAGGCTTTAAGATTATGTCCTAATTTGATTATTGTTGATTCACATTACGACTTATATATCGACTTTTCAAATAAATTTTTTACTTATTTAAAAACAATAACTAATCTTGTTGAACCAGCATCAATTGACGAAGGCTTTTTAGATGTCACTGAAGTATGTAAAACAGTAAATCCAATTGATCTTGCTAAACAAATTCAAAGAACGCTTTGGGAAGAATACCATTTGCCTTGTTCTATTGGGATTGCACCTAATAAATTGCTCGCAAAAATGGCATCAGATATGAAAAAACCAATGGGTATTACAGTTTTAAGAAAAAGAGAAGTTGATAAGTTGATGTGGCCTCTTCCAGTTTCTAATTTAATCGGTGTTGGTAAAAAGACAGTACCTGTTTTAAATTCTTTAGGAATTAAAACAATTGGTGATTTAGCTAATTATCAGAATATGGATTTATTAGAAAGATTTATTGGTAAGAATTCAGCAACTCATTTAATTGAATGTGCTAAAGGTAATGGTAGTAGTGATGTTGATCCTGATCGATATAGTGAATTTCAATCAATTGGCCATTCAACAACATTTGATACAAATGAACATGATTTAATTAAAATCAAATACACTTTGAAATTATTAACTAATGCCGTTTGTGATAGAATGCATCGGGCAAAAGTTAAAGTTCAAACAATTACAGTTCAAATTAAATATCGATATGAACAAGGGTTTTCTAAATCTAAAACGATTATGAATCCAACTAGTGATGAAAATGAAATTTACCGTATCGTCGAAGACTTATTTGATACATTTGCTGAAGATGAAAATGGAATACGTCTTTTAGGCGTTTCATGTTCTAAATTAGTTAATTGTAGTGATGAAGTAAAACAAATGAGCATTTTTGATGAGTTTGATAAAGAAGAAAAAGATAATGCGATAAACAATATTATTAGCGATGTTAATAAAATAATTGGTAAAGAAGCTTTACATCGTGGAATTGGTAAGAAATCATAATAATTTTCAAAAAAAACTTTATTATTTTATTAGAATATGCTATAATATAAGAGAATTTAATATTTAGGAGGAATTAATTATGGGACTATTTAAAGCAATAGGTAGACAAATATTAAAAGTAATACAATGGAAAGATGACTCTAATAATTTATTAGTACATCGTTATGAAATGACTGATCGTGATGAAATCATGAATGGATGTCAATTAGTTGTTAACGAAGGCCAAATGGTTATTTTAACTAAAGAAGGTAAATTAGCAGATGTTTTTGGTCCAGGAACACATAAACTTGAAACTAAAAACTTACCTATCTTAACTAAAATTGCTAGCTGGAAATATGGTTTTGATTCTCCATTCAAAGCTGATGTATACTATATTAACACTAAACAATTCATCAACCAAAAATGGGGTACAAGTAATCCTGTTATGCTAAGAGATGCTGATTTTGGTATGATCAGAATTCGTGCATTTGGTAAATATGCATTTAGAGTTAATGATGGACCAACATTACTTCGTCAAATTGTTGGTACAACATCTGATTACACTGTAGATAATTTGAAAGATCATTTCAAAACAATGTTCGTTTCATCTTTCTCAGATGCAGTTGCAAGTTCAAAAGTTAGTGCACTTGACATTGCTTCAAGATATGAAGAATTAGCAATTGGATTGAAAGATTCATTAAATCCAGCATTCGTTGAAATGGGTATTGAATTATCACAAGTTTACGTTGAAAATGTATCACTTCCTCAAGAAGTAGAAGAAGCATTAGACAAGAGAACATCACTTGGTATTCTTGGCGATAAAATGGGAACTTACGTTGCTATGGAAACTGTAGGTGCAATGCGTGATGCTGCTAGTAATCCTAATGGTTCTGGATTAGCTGGTGCTGGTGTTGG
>DBWT01000036.1:14820-20015 GCA_002309035.1 Caryophanales bacterium UBA1231
GCTAAGTTCTGTTCTGAGTGTGGAGAAAAGATGCCAGTTGCTCAATTTTGTTCTGAATGTGGAGAAAAAGTAGCTCCAGGTGCTAAATTCTGCCCTAATTGTGGTCATAAATTAGTGTAGTCGCTTATGAGTGAAGAAGAATTAGAAACGAAGAATCTCAATGAAGTATTTAAGTGCCCACAATGTGGTGCCAATCTTCGTTATGAAATAGAAACAAAATCTTTATCTTGTGAGTTCTGCGGCTATCATCTTCACTTAAATGAAGAAAAATCAAACGAAGAACATGATTTTTCTCAAATTGATGAAGCAAGCAAAACACGTTGGGATAAATCAGTAAAGAAAGCTAATTGTCGTAATTGTGGTGCTGAAATTATCGTTGATTCTAGTCAATTAACTGTTGAATGTCCTTTCTGTAATACAGCAATGGTTATCAGTAATGACGAAATTCAAGGTATTAAACCAGACCGTGTTATTCCTTTTAATGTTTCTAGTAAAGTATGTATTGAAAACTATCAAAAATGGATTAAAAAGAAAGTTTTTGCACCGCGACGTGTAAAAAAAGAATTACCAAATCCATCATTGTTTTCAACATACATTCCTACATGGACATATGATTCTGATGTTTTTGCATCATATAAAGGTCGACTAGGAAAAAAATATCAAGTCTATGTTGGTAGTGGAAAAGATGGTCACTATGAAACACGGATAAAATACTTCAAAGTTAGTGGTGTTTATCAATTAAAAGAAGATGATGTTTTAGTTAATTCGGGTAATTCAATTACACAAAAAGAAATACAAAACATTCAACCTTTTAATACAAATGATTCTACTGTTTATGACAATCGTTTTTTAGCAGGTCATAGTTGTGAACACTACAAAATGGATGTCAAAGATGGATGGAATGTTGCACAAAGGATTATTATTGAAGATTTAAAACGTGGTATTCTAAGTCAATATGATTATGATGTTATTGATTATTTAAATGTTTATCCAACATATTCAAATATTTCATATAAATATGTTATTATCCCTATTTGGTTGTGTCACTTCTTGTATAATAAGAAAAAATTCCGTTTTATCGCAAACGGTGAAAATGGAAAAATCAATGGTAAGTATCCATTATCTCCTATTAAGATTAGTATTCTTGTTATTGTTATTCTCGCAATCATTATTGCTCTACTAATTTTCTATTTGAATAGATAACATTATGATTAAAGATTTAGATAAATTATTAAATTTAGCACTTCAAATTGATGGCGGGGATAAAGATATTACAAGTAATGCGACTATCAATACTAAACAACAATGTACAGCAACCTTTATCACAAAACTTCAAGGGATTGCTGCAGGAACTTTGATTGTTGAAAGATTATACAATCTTATTAATCCAAATATTGAAGTAACAATTCTAAAAGAAGATGGCACATTCTTAAATCGTGGTGATGCCATTGTTTCATTAAAAGGAAGAATGATTGATATCTTGAGAGGATCAAGAGTAGCATCATCGATTTTAGATACAATGGGTTCTATCGCTTTTTCAGCAACAAAATATAAAGAAGAAGTTAAAGGACTTAAAACTGAGATTTGTACTGACTTTAAAACAATACCACTATTTGAACCTTTTGCGAAAGAAGCATTGGAAATAGTAAATGTTAAACAATATAACAACAATCTTCAACAATATTGTTATTTAAATGATTCACATATTTTAACGCTTGGCTCAGTTGATGATGCTGTAAAAGCACTTCGTAAAAAGAATTTAACACAACCAATTGAGGTTGAAGTTATTAATTTAAATGAAGTTGAACAAGCTCTTGCTTTAAATGTTGATAGAATCTTATTAACAGAAATGAATATTGATCAAATGAAAGAATCTCTATTATTAAATCGTTTTAATACAATGATTGGTGTTTCTAATATTCCAATTGGTCGCATTCGTGAATATGCGAAAATGGGATTTGATTATATTGTTGTAAATGATTTAGCTTTAAGTGTTAAACCAATGAGTGTTTATCTTAAAGTTTATAAAAGAACATTAAAATAGACGGTAGAGAACCTAAGTGGTTCTATCTACCGTCTTTTATTTTATCTAATTCTTTTAAAAACTCAGGAATGATGCTTTCATATGGAACTGTTTTAAGCATTTGACCTTTTGAAAAAATCACAGCTTTATCTTTTCCTCCAGCGATTCCTAAATCAGCTTCTTTTCCTTCACCAATTCCATTAACAACACATCCCATAATTGCAACTTTAATATTGAGGTTGATTGTATCAAGAAGAGGTTCTAATTGCTCTAAGATTTTAGTCATATCATATTCACATCTACCACATAATGGACAACTTATTAGTTCAACACCATTGCATTTGTGGTATATTTTAAGTAATTCTTTAGCAGCAATTATTTCATTTACTGGATCACTAGTTAAAGATACTCTAATAGTATCACCGATATTTTGATCAAGAAGCTTTGAAAGTGCGTATGTTGATCTAATACTTCCTTTTAGAAGTGTTCCTGATTCAGTTAATCCGATATGAAGTGGATATGGTAGTTCGTTATGTGCTAAAATATTGGCTTCAATAAAGGTTTCAATATTTGTTGCTTTCAAACTAACGATGATATCATCAAAACCTAAATCATTTAATAATTTAATTTCCCTTTTAGCTTCTTCTAGAAGTCCTTTTGGTGTTGGACCATATTGATTTAAAATATCTTCACTTAATGAGCCAGAATTGACACCAACTCTAATTGGAATATTAAAAGCTTTACATTTTTCAACGATTGCTTTTAAATTCTCTTTTGGCATGTTTCCAGGATTGATTCTTATTTTAGATGCTCCATTTTCAACCGCAAGTATAGCAAGTTTATAATCAAAATGGATATCTGCGACAAGTGGTATATGAATTTGTTTGATGATATCTTTAATTGCGTAAGCATCTTGTTCATCTTTTACCGCAACCCTAACTATTTCACACCCATATTTTTCTAATTCAAGGATTTGTTTAACGGTATTAGCTACATCTTTGGTTTTAGTATTAGTCATCGATTGGATGACCATTATACCATCACCAATTGTAACATTACCAACTTTTATTATCTTTTTCATATTTTTAAAAAGAATAGTTCAATTAAGAACTATTCACCTTCCACTTCAGTTGTCATTTTTGTTTTTGGTTTTGCAACTTTTTTCTTACGTTGTGGACTTCTAATATGACCACGTCTTAAGAAATTGTAAATAGTACTTCTTGAAGCTGTTACACCATAATCGTCTTGAATAATACGTGCAAATTCAGAAAAATTAGTTCCACGATATTCTTTGCGATATAATTTACAAATCCAAGTACTAAGTTCTGGATCGTATGTGTTGTATGGTTTATATTGTTTATTTTTGTGGATAACACCATCAACACCTTCATTTAAAACTTGACGTTTTAAGTTACGTACTTGTCTTGTAGTAACTTTTAATGTTTTGGCAGCTTTTGTACCATTGATTTCACCATTAATTAATTTAATGATAGTTCTCATTTTTTTACGTTCAGTAGGTGACATTTTACGACGTCGTTGAACATAAAATTCTTGTAATGTTAATTCTTGTTGTTCATTTTCAACATTTAATTCTTTTTCATCCATAATAGTATACTCCTATATTTACCATAATTATATCATAATCGGAAATAATTATCAAATAAAATAGTAAAATAATAGGAAATTTTTAATTAACAATCTTTTATCTTTTTTGTTTTTAATAGTAAATAATTGTCAAGTTAAACCAAAAAGTGGTATAATAGTTTAGGAGAATTTATCATGAGAGTAAATTTTAGCGATTTAGTACTTTATGAGGATAATCATTTATTAGTTATATTTAAACCATCTAATGTTATTTGTCAGGATGATATTTCAAAAGATGAAAGCATTGTGACAATGGCCAAAAAATACTTAAAAGATAAGTATCAAAAGCCAGGAAATGTTTATGTTGGTTTAGTTCACCGTCTCGATCGAATGACTGAAGGTGTTTTAGTTTTAGCTAAGACTTCTAAAGCTGCATCGAGATTAAGCGATGATATTCGAAATGGTCAATGGGAAAAACATTATCTAGCTTTGGTCAATGGAATTATCAATGTTGATGGTAGATTAACCGATTATGTTGATAAAATAAATGATACGAAAAAGATGATGATTGTACCAGCTGGTCATGGTCAGCTTGCTAAGCTATCATACCAAGTTATTAAGACTTTTAAAGCTGAAACTTTGTTAAAAGTTAATTTAGAAACTGGTAGACATCATCAAATTAGAGTTCAATTTGCTGGATTCAAACATCCACTTGTTGGCGATACTTTATATGGAAATCCTAAAGTTCATAAAGATTTGTATCTTGCTTGCATTAAGATTTCATTTAAGCATCCAACAACGGATAAATTAATCGAAATTAGTTCACTACCTCGAAGTACAAAGTGGCATAAATATTTAGAAGGAGTAGAGTTATGAAAAATAGAATTTTTACATCAGAAGCTGTGACTGAAGGTCATCCTGATAAAATTTGTGATCAGATTAGCGATGCAATATTAGATGATATTATTAAAAGAGATCCAATGGCTCGTGTTGCTTGTGAAACTTGTTGTACAACTGGTCTCGTTTTAGTTATGGGTGAGATCACTACTAACGTATATTGTGATGTTCAAAAAATAGTAAGAAAAGTTGTTGATGAAATCGGTTATAATCGTGGTAAATATGGTTTTGATGCTGAAAACTTAGCATGTATTACATCAATTAGTGAACAATCACATGATATTGCTTTAGGTGTTGATAAAGATGGTGCAGGGGATCAAGGTATGATGTTTGGTTTTGCCTGCAATGAAACTGATTCTTATATGCCAATGCCTATCTACTTAGCCCAAAAACTTGCTAAAAGATTAAGTGATGTAAGAAAGCAAAAAATCATAAATGGTTTAAGACCTGATGGTAAAACACAAGTAAGTGTAATGTATGATGAAACAGGCAAACCAAAGAAGATTACAACAATTGTTGTTTCAACACAACATGATGAATTAGTAGAACACGATCAATTAGAAGATTTAATTATTGAACATGTAATTAAACCAGTTATTCCCTCAAAACTTATCGACAAACATACGAAGGTTTTAGTTAATCCAACTGGTCAATTTATTATTGGTGGTCCAAAAGGTGATTCTGGTCTTAC
>DBWT01000036.1:20154-31583 GCA_002309035.1 Caryophanales bacterium UBA1231
AGTGAACCTACATCTCTTTGTGTTGATTCATTTGGTACATCTAAACTATCAGACGAAGAACTTATTGAAATAGTTAAAAAGCATTTTGTCTTAAAGCCAAAACAAATCATTGATTATCTTGATTTAAGAAAACCTATTTATCATCAAGTATCTTGTTATGGACATTTTGGACGTAATGATTTAAATCTTCCTTGGGAAAGATTAGATAAAGTTGAAGAATTAAAACAATATTTAAAATAAAGGAGTAATAAAATGAAAATTTGTATTATTGGTGCTGGTAGCACATACACACCTGAATTAATTGAAGGTTTAATCAATAAAAGAGATACTCTTCCAGTTAGTGAATTGTATTTAATGGACATCGATGAAAGAAAACTAACTATTGTTGGTAATCTTGCTAAAAGAATGGTTGAACATGCTGAACTTCCTTGTAAAGTTGTTTTGACGATGGATTATGAAGAAGCATTAATGAATGCTGATTTCGTTCTTTGCCAAATTCGTGTTGGTAAACTTCCAGCTCGTCAAAAAGATGAAAGAATTCCTCTTAAGTATAACCTAATTGGCCAAGAAACTTGTGGTATGGGTGGAATGTTTAAAGCATTTAGAACAATCCCTGCTATGCTTAAGATTGTTGAAAAAATGGAAAAGTGCTGTCCTAATGCATGGTTAATTAATTTCTCTAATCCTTCTGGCTTAATTGCTCAAGCTTTATTGAACCATACAAATGTTAAAATGATGGGTCTTTGTAATGTACCTATCAACATGATTGATGGTATTAAAAGAAAACTTGATCTTCCAAAAGATGCTAACGTTGAATATTTAGGCCTAAACCATTTCACTTATGTTACTTCAATTGAATATAATGGTCATGACTACTTAAAAGAAGCTATGGAAGCTGGTATTAATAGTGATGCGATGAAAAATATTCCAGCTAGTGGTTTTAGTGCAGAACAAATTAAAGCAATCGGCGGTATTCCATCAAGTTATCTTGAATACTATTACTTTAAAGATTCAAAACTAGAAAAATTAAAACATGCTGAAAAATGTCGTGCAGAAGTATGCATGGAAATCGAAGAACAACTTCTTGAACTTTATCAACAACCTACTTTATACGTTAAACCAGAACAATTATCAAAACGTGGTGGTGCAAGATATAGTGAAGTTGCGGTATCATTAGTTAATGCTATTTATAATGATTTACAAGAAGTACATGTTGTTAATGTTTTAAATAATGGCGCTCTTGATTTCTTAAGAGACGATGATGCTGTTGAAATTCAAGCAGTTATCGGTAAAGATGGTGCAAAACCAATCAAAGCAAAACATGTCAATAGTGAACATATCAAAGAATATATTCAAGCAATTAAAGCTTATGAAAGACATGCCGTTAATGCAGCTATCACTGGTGATAAAGAAGAAGCTATTCGTGCAATGTCAATGAATCCATTAATGAATGATTTAAATACTTCAATTGCTTGCTTTGAAGAAATGTTAGAAGCACATAAGGAGTATTTACCACAATTTAAACATGAAAAATAAACAATATTTATTAGGCGTAGATGGTGGAAATACCAAAACTGATTACTTTTTATTTGATACTGAAGGTAATTTTGTTAATGCAATGCGTTTTGGCACTTGCTCACATGAAGCACTTAAAGATTCATTCAGTGGCACAAAACGTGTTATGAGTGAACATTTAAGTCTTTTACTTGATAAATGTCAAATAACAATTGATGATATTAAAGCCGCATCTTTTGGTCTTGCTGGGGCTGATACTGTTTCACAAAAGCAAAAGCTAAATGAAGTGCTTTCATCAATCGGTTTTAAAAAATTTGTTTTAGAAAATGATGGTATGCTTGGTGTTAAAGCTGGGTCAACTGATGGTACGGGTGTTTGTTCAATCAATGGTACAGGCACAGTAACAATCGGATATGATGATGATAATCATTTCCTTCAAGTTGGTGGTGTTGGCTATATTTCTTCTGATGAAGCTGGTGGTGCATTTATCGTTCGTCGAACTTTCCAAGCTTGTTATGATGAACTTTACCGAATTGGCGATAAAACAAAGATAACAGAAGCTTTGTTTCAAATGTATGATATTAAAAAACCTGAATTTTACTTGGATAAAATAGTTGAACTAACAGATCATAGATTGATTGATCGAACTACTATTATTAAGATGGTTTTTGATTTAGCCAAAAAAGGTGATAAAGTAGCTCAAAGCATTTTAAAGCAGACTGGTCGTAATATGGCTTTATCTGTAGCTGGATGTATCAATCATTTACATTTCAAGAAGACTGTTCAAGTAATTCTTGCTGGTTCTGTTTGGAGTAAGGCATCCAATAAGTTACAAGTTCAATTCTTTGAAGAAGAACTTAAGAAACATATCAATATTCCATATGCTATTACAGTTTTAAATGAAACACCAGCATGTGGTGCAGTCCTATGGGCATGGGAGCTTTTCTTTGGTACTTATCCAAATGAAGAACTTAAAAAACACATTAAAGAACAAGTCGTTGAAGCCCAAAAAGAACTACCTTCAACATAAAAAATAACCCTCCATTTGGTAGGGTTTTTTGGTTAAGTAATTTCTTGAATAAAACTTAAAAAAATGGTATAATATTATTGCCTGGAGAGTTCGTGTTTCATACAATAATAATCTGCGACCCGAACATGAATTTTTTGGTTATTGAGGCTGCATCGTGTTGAAAGCCTACTTTAAGCAGGAATCCTAAGATGTATGCAAAAAGAGATGACCGCCCTGGATACTTGCGGTTGTGCGCTAAGTAAAATGATAACGGCTCATCTGGGTTTTAATGAGGAAATAAAATGATTACAATTGATAAATATTTAAATAATCCAACAAAAACTTTACATTGTACATATAATCAATACAAAACTAGAGCTTTAAAGAAAAATGAAGTCATTGTATCATGTGATAAATATCGTGAAGAAGATTATCTAGATTATTTTGATTCAAAAATTATGCGGATGAAACATGATTTACATAATCTTACTTCATCTAAAATCAATAAAAACTTATCTTTTAAATCTTCAACATTTGAACCATATGAAGATGAGAATAAGTATTTCATAGATGACTTATATACTCTTATGAAAGAAATTTCATTAGTTTCCGATGAAGATTTTGACCATATAACGAAAGTCATCAAAGACAATAATTATGATACTGAATTATGTTTTATTTTGTATACAGCAAAACCATATCGAAGTATCAGTCAAAAAAGAAAAAGATATCCAGTTGGTTTTTGTTATGCAACCTTAGATAAAACTATCGGTGAAGCAACAATTGAAGCCTTTGGAATTATCCCAGAATTAAGAAAAAAAGGATATGCGAAAATTATCATTGAGGAATTATTGTTAAGACTAGCAAATCTTGATGCAGTTTTTATGACAGTCCAATTTCCATTGTATGATGATCACATACTTGAAAAATTATTTAAAGATTGTGGTTTCACTGATGAATATGTTTGGCATATTTTAAAGAAAAATTCGTTTTTTTAGGAGTCATTTATGATTAATGTATTTCTTGAAAATTTAAAACAGGGAATTCTTAATGCCCTCAAAAGCTTAGATTTTCCAGCAAATCTCCAAGATATTATTTTAGAAGTTCCCAAAGATAAAAATCATGGTGATTATTCGACTAATATCGCGATGAAAATCGTTAAAGTATTAAGAATGTCACCTATGAAAATTGCTGAAGCTATTGTTTCAAAGCTAAATAAAGAAGAACTTAATTTAGCTAATATTGAAATTGCAGCTCCAGGCTTCATTAATTTTACAATTGATAACGATTATTTGTTAGAAGTTGTTAATGCTGTAAATGAAAATAGTGACTATGGTAAAATTGATTTAGGCAAAGGTAAGAAAATTGATCTTGAATTTGTTTCAGCAAATCCAACAGGTTTTCTTCATATTGGCCATGGTCGTGGCGCAGCATACGGTGACTCATTAGCTAATATCATGGAAAAATGTGGTTATCAAGTTATCAGAGAACACTATGTTAACGATGCTGGTAATCAAATCACTAATATGGCTTTGAGTGTTTATGAAAGATATAAAGAATTATATGGTTTAGATTTTCATCTAGGTGATGATTATTATCACGGCAAAGAAATAATTACAATTGCTGAAAAAATTAAAGATGAATTTGGTGATAAGTTCCTTACTAATTTTGATTTAGAGTTCTTCAAAGAGTATGGAACTAATGCTTTACTTAATAATTTAAAGCAAGATTTAGAACGTTTCAATGTTCATTTTGATGTTTGGTTTAGTGAAAAGAGCCTTTATGAAAGTGGTGCAGTAGAAAAAGTTATTAATAAATTAACATCAGATGGTTTCACTTATGTTCAAGATGGTGCGACATATTTAAAAACATCTCTTTATGGGGATGAAAAAGATCGTGTTATCATTAAATCAGATGGTTCTTATACTTATTTTTTACCAGATATTGCATATCATGAAAATAAATTATCACGTGGATATGATCATTTAATCGATGTTTTAGGTGCTGATCATCATGGTTATGTTGATCGTTTGAAAGCAGCTGTATCAATGGTTGGTGGTGATTCTAATCTTATCGACATTGAACTTCTTCAAATGGTTCGGGCCATGGAAAATGGTGTAGAAGTTAAAATGAGCAAAAGAAGTGGTAAAGCAATTACTTTAATTGACTTAATCGATGAAGTAGGTAGTGATGCTTTAAGATATTTCTATGTAAGTAAAGCATTAAGTACTCACATGGATTTGGATTTAAGTATCATGAAAACAAAATCAAATGATAATCCAGTCTTTTACTGCCAATATGCTTATGCAAGATGTGCATCATTATTTAGAAAATATAAAGATGCATATGGCGAACTAGAATTAGTTAAACATTTTAATAACATAAATAAAGATCAAGTTAAAGATATTTGTTTAACACTTTTAAAATATCCAACAATGCTTCAAGAAGCATGTGAAAAACGTTTAGTTCATAAAGTTATTCAATATATTGATGAATTAGCTTATGAATTACACAGTTTTTATAATGATGAAAAGATTATAACAGATAATCTTTTAGAAACAAAAGAAAAATTGACAATATTAAAAGCTTTACAGTTTGTTTTACAAGATGCTCTTAAATTAGTAGGCATCCATGTATACGAACAAATGTAATAATTCGTTGAGGGAATTGACAACTCCTGAGAATATGCACTGACAGCATTAACATAGAAACTAAGAGCAGCAAAACTGAAATAAGGTGGTACCGCGGACAAGTGTTCGTCCTTATTAACTTTTTGCTCGCTTTTTTTAAAAGGAGGAAATATGAAAATCACAAAATTAAAAGGTGTTTTAGACTATTATGGTGATTATGCTGATTATTTTAAGTTAGTTCGTGAAGAAGTTATCAAAGTAGTTGAAACATATAATTATAAAGAAATCATTACACCTGTCATTGAACCAGCTGAAGTATTTTTAAGAACAGTTGGGGAAGAATCAGATATCGTTGGTAAGGAAATGTACCTTTTCAAAGATCGTGGTGATCGTTTGATTGCTTTAAAACCTGAAACGACTGCATCTGTTATGAGAATGGTAGTTGAAAACAAATTATATGTTGAACCTGGTTTAAAGAAATACTATTATCTTGCACCTAACTTTAGATATGATCGTCCACAAGCAGGTAGATTCCGTCAATTTTACCAATTTGGTGTTGAAGCTATGGGCGTAGAGAGTCCATATTTAGATGCGGAAATCATTAAAATGGCATATCAAATCTTTGTTAATCTAGGTATTAAAGATATTACAATCAATATTAATACTTTAGGAAGCGATGAGACGAGAAAGAATTATACTAAAGCATTAAAAGCATATTTCAGCGATAAATTAGAAAATCTATGTGATGATTGTAAGAGAAGATTTGAAACTAATCCTTTAAGGATGCTTGATTGTAAAAAAGATAAAGATACTGATACTTTGAAAAATGTTGTTAAAATTCAAGATTATTTATCAGAAAGTGATCAATACTATTTTACAACACTTCTTAAAACATTAGACACTCTAAAAGTGCCTTATGTTGTTAACCCTAAGATTGTTCGTGGATTAGATTATTATACAAATGATATTTTTGAATTCATTTATGATAAACCAGAAAGTCCTTTAAATGGTCTTGCAATTGGTGGCGGTGGCAGATACAATAATTTAGCAGCTGAATTTGATGGCCCACAAATCCCTAGTATCGGTTTTGGTATGGGTATGGAAAGATTGATTGGTATCTTAATGGAACAAAATCAAGAAATCAAGAATGATAAACCAATGATAGTTGTTATCACAATGAGCGATGATGCTAAAATTGCTGGTCTTGATATTGCTTCTAAATTACGTAATTTATCTTATTGTGTAGAATTAGATTATGTAAACAATAATTTAAAACCACAATTTAAATTATGTGATCGCCTTAACCCTGAGTTTATTGTTATTATTGGTGATGATGAACTTAATCAAGGCATTGTGAAAGTTAAGAATGTCAAAACACAAGAACAATTTGATTTAAAAATCGAAAAAATTGATGAATTTTTTAAAAGATAGAAGGTAAATATTATGTTACGTACAAATACTAATGGTGAATTACGCCTTTCAGACTTAGGTAAACAAGTTGTATTATGTGGTTGGGTCGCTAAAAAAAGAGACCTTGGTGGCCTAGTTTTTATCGATTTAAGAGATCGTTATGGTATCACACAACTAGTTGTTAGCCCTGAAAATAAATATTATGAAGTTGCTTCGAACTTAAAAAATGAATACTGTGTTAAAGCACAAGGTAAAGTTATCGAAAGAAGCAATAAGAATCTTAATATTCCAACTGGTGAAATTGAAATCGATGTTGAAAAAATTGAAGTATTATCTGATGCTTTACAACCTCCACTATTGATTCAAGACCAAACTGATGCTTTAGATGAAGTTAGAATGCGTTATCGTTATCTAGACTTAAGAAGACCACAAATGCAGAAGAATCTTGTTTTAAGACATAAAACTTGCATGAGCTGTCGAGAATATCTAGATAGTTTAGACTTTGTTGAAGTCGAAACACCAATGCTTGGTAAATCAACACCTGAAGGTGCTCGTGACTTTTTAGTTCCATCACGTGTTTACCCCGGTTCATTCTATGCTCTACCACAATCACCTCAACTTTATAAACAATTGTTGATGGTATCTGGTATGGACCGTTATTTCCAAATTGTTAAATGCTTCCGTGATGAAGATTTAAGAGCAGATAGACAACTTGAATTTACACAAATTGACTTAGAAATGAGCTTTGTTGAAGAACAAGATGTTCAAAATGTCACTGAAGGCCTTTTGAAAAAAATTTGGAAAGATGTTTTAAATATGGATATTCAAACACCATTTATCAAAATGTCTTGGGATGATGCGATGAATTATTATGGTAGCGATAAACCAGATACAAGATTTGAAATGCTTTTAAATAATATTTCTGGTTGGGCTCAAGGAATTGAATTCAGCGTTTTCCAAAATGTTTTAGCAACCAATGGTGCAGTTAAATGCTTAGTTGTTAAAGGTGCTGCTGATAAGTATTCAAGAAAAGACATCGATAATTTAACTTTACTAGCTAAAAAATACCACGCAGGTGGACTTGCATGGTTAAAATATGGTGATGAATTATCAGGTTCAATCATTAAATTCTTGACACCTGAAAAACAACAAGAATTAATTAATGAATTAAAACTTGAAAAAGGTGATTTAGTTTTAATCGTTTCAGATACTTTAGCCAATGCAAATACATCACTTGGTGCTTTACGTTTGAAACTAGGTCATGATTTGGGATTAATCGATGAAGATAAGTTTAATTTCTTGTGGGTTGTTGATTGGCCATTATTTGAATTCAGTGAAGAAGAAGGACGATATGTTGCTGCACACCACCCATTCACATCTCCTAAAGATGGTGATGAAGATATTATGATTTCAAATCCTGAAAAAACAAAAGCTAAAGCATACGATATCGTACTTAATGGCTATGAATTAGGTGGTGGTTCAATTAGAATTCACAACCAAGAAATTCAAGAAAAAATGTTTAAAGCTATTGGTTTAACTAAAGAAGAAGTACAAAATAAGTTCTCATTCTTCGTTGATGCTTTAAAATATGGTACACCTCCACATGGTGGACTTGCAATAGGGTTAGATAGATTAGTTATGTTATTAACTAAGAATTCTAATTTAAGAGAGGTTATCGCATTCCCTAAAGCTGCTTCAGCTAAGTGCTTAATGAGTAATGCACCTACACCTGTTGAAGAAAAACAATTAAATGAATTAAAATTAAATGTTAATAATAAGGAATAAAATATGAAAGATCAAAAATACATTTCTTGGGATAATTATTTTATGGGTGTAGCCCAATTATCTAGTTTAAGAAGTAAAGATCCAAATACAAAAGTTGGAGCTTGTATTGTTAATCAAAAAAAGCGTATTATTGGTATCGGCTATAATGGTTTTCCAATAGGATGTAGTGATGATGAATTCCCATGGGAAAGAGAAGGGGATTATTTAGATTGTAAATACCCTTATGTTGTCCATGCTGAACCTAATGCAATCTTAAATTCAACAACATCACTTGAAGGTTCAACTCTTTATGTTACACTATTTCCCTGCAATGAATGTGCTAAATTAATCATTCAATCAGGAATTAAAGAAATAGTTTATATGGATGATAAATATAATGGTACACCTTCTGATATAGCGTCAAAAAAGATGTTCGATGCTAGTGGCGTTAAATATCGTAAAATTAAACCAATTAAGGTAATTGTTGAGGAATAATGAAGAAATTCTTAATCAAAAAACTTCCCATTATCATTATTTTAGGTTTAATCTCGATTGGTATACTTGTTTTAAACTTCGTTCACATCAAGTATGAAGTAATTACTCCTTACAAAATTAGCGATGTTGAACTAACTATGAGTGTTGATGGAGGGTATGAACAAGCTGGTTCATTTAACACAACAAGTGTTCTTCATTCTTCGAAAGTCAATGTTTTGAGTTATCTTTTTTCAAAACTATCACCCTCTGCAATCTCTTATAAGTCTAGTAATGTAGTTGATGTGGGTGGATCACGTAATCAAAAATCTGGATCTGTTCAAAAACAAGTAAGTATTACTGATTCTATTATTTGCGCTTACAAAAAGGCGAATATCGACATTAATTATGAATATCTTGGTTTAATCATTGAAACAGTTTCTGTTTATACACCAGAAACTATTCAAGTTGGCGATGTTATCACAAAAGTCAATGGTGTTTCATTTAGTAATAGTGAAGAATTCCTTGCACTTTATAATAGCTACCGAAGAAGTAGCAAGTGCTATAATGAAGAAAAAAAGGCTTGGTTGATTCCTCTTACTATTAATGATGAAGATAAAATAATTGAAACTAAGTATTATCTAACTGATGGGGAAGAATTAGTTCCTGTTTTAGGAATTTATCATTATGATTATTATAAGATCGATTTTGAAAGCATGGATCCTAAAATTTCCCTTTATCAAACGAGAACAGGCGGGCCTAGTGGTGGATTAATGCAGTCATTATCTATTTATAATCAATTAATATCCTTTGATTATACTTATGGTAAACTTATTGCGGGAACGGGAACTATTGATGTTGATGGTAATGTTGGAGAGATTGGCGGAATGTATTCAAAAATCTTTACCGCATACTTTAATAATGTTGAAATATTCTTTGTTCCATATAGTGAAGATATGACTTCTAATTATGAAGATGCTATGAAGGCTTATAAAGCATTAGGATCTCCTAAAAAATTACAAATTGTGAAGGTTTCAACAATTGATGATGCTATCAATTACTTGAAAAGTATAGGAGAGTAAAATGTTTAAAAAAATAATGGATGAATATAAGAACTTTTTTAAATTAGTTGATGCCAAAAAAGGAATGTCATCATTTATCATTGCCTTAGGTTTAGTTTTGGTATTATTTTTACTTCCTTATTTAATTATTTTAATTAATGTTTTTAGTCTATTTAGTTTAGTAAATCCTGTTACTGTGATTTTATTTGTTTTCTTTCCTATTTATTTTCAAATTTGTGTAGGTTTATTTTTCAAATACTTTTATCAGCTTTGTTTAAGCAGAGAAGTTGGTGAAATTGAAGGCTTTAAGTTAGGTAAAGCATTTATTATGGGCTTTACATTTCTTCCAACTTTCTTACTTATAACATTAGCAGTGATTATATTTTTAGTATTGTGAGGTATTTTATGGTTATAATTTTTGGTTTGCTAATCACAATCATTCTTGTTGCTTTTGACCAAGCAAGTAAATATATTATTTTACATGGATTAGGCCTAAATAATCCACGTGTTATTATTCCTAATATTTTACAAGTACGTGGTGTTTATAATACAGGTGCTGCATTTAGCATCTTTTCTGACCATAAAATATTTTTAGTACTTATTAGTTTGCTTGCCTTTTTGTTTATTACATATTTAATGAAAGATTTTTCTTTGAAGAGAAGACCATTATATTCTATCGCATTAGTACTTATTTATAGTGGAACTATTGGTAATATGATAGATCGAATCTTTTATGCCGAAGGTGTATTTGATTTTATCGAAGTATTATTTGTAAGTTTTGCGATATTCAATATTGCTGATAGCTTTTTAACAATTGGTGTTATCATCATGGCGGTTTATCTCTTATTCTTTGATAAAAAAGATCCTGTTTCATTAAAATTTAATAAAAAAGACTTTATTTCTAAATTTAAGAAGGAAGAAATAAAAGATGAAGCTCAAAGTGAATGAAATTACTGAAGAAATCCGCTTAGATAAATACTTATTAGAATATTTGGATAAAAGTCGAAGCGAAATTCAGAAATTAATTAATAATGGTTTTATTCTTGTAAATGAAAAGGCAGTTAAACCATCATATGTTTTAAAAAATAATGATGAAATTACAATTAAAGAAGCATCAGTAGTTGATGCAGATATTAAAAAATTAGATATTCCTTTAGATATTATCTATGAAGATGATGATGTTTTAGTTGTTAATAAACCATCTGGTATGGTAACACATCCAGCAGTAGGTCATCACGATGATACTTTAGTAAATGCTTTAATGAATCATTGTGGAAATTTATCGACAATTAATGGTGAAAATCGTCCAGGAATAGTTCACCGTATCGATAAAGATACAAGTGGTTTGCTTGTTGTATGTAAAAATGATTTAGCTCATCATAAGATTTCGGAACAATTAAAAAGCAAAGATACTTACCGCGTATATTATTGTATTTGTTATGGTAATTTTAACCATCAATTAGGTAAAATTGATGCTCCTATTGCTCGTTCTAAAATGAATCGTTTGAAAATGGCAGTTCAAGAAGATGGTAAAGAAGCAATTACGCATTTCAAAGTTCTTGAATCTTA
>DBWT01000036.1:31637-47145 GCA_002309035.1 Caryophanales bacterium UBA1231
GTGCATCTTGCATATATTAATCATCCTGTTCTAAATGATCCTTTATATGGTCCTACTAGTAAAGTCACACCTTTCGCTCAATATTTGCATGCGAAAAAATTAGGCTTTGTTCACCCAAAAACTGGTGAAAAAATGCTTTTTGAATGTGATTTACCTAAAGAATTTCAAGAGAAAATCAATGAATTAAGAGAATTAAGTCAATAAAAAAACTGTAGATTACTCTACAGTTCTATTCTCTCTTTTCAACAATTTTAATGTTGTTTTCTTTACAATATGCTAAAATACGTTCAGTATTGACAAATTTTCTTTTAGCAATTTTGTCTAATATTGAAGTACCATATGATTTAATTAATCCTACTGCTTGTTGATCAACTAATCTTCCAGCACCTTTGATTAAATCTGTTTTCACAACTTTTGATAAATCATTCATTGATTTTAAGAAAGCTGCACGTGCAAGAATTGATGCAGCCGCAATCGCAACATGAACTCTTTCACCTTTTGGTATTAAAACGACATTTTGTTCAACATTTTGGAGTTTTCTAAGGTAATGAAAGTATTTTTCTCTTGTTGTAAACTCATCAATGAGGATTGCATCGTATTCATCGCCATCAAGTTTGGAAATCAAACTATTGATTGCGTTATTGTGAAGACAAGCCTTGATGAAATTTAAATTGTTTTCTTCAGGTTTATGAAGAGCATTAAATTTTTCAGGCGATAATATTAAGATTGAATATTTTACGATGTTTTTAAGTTTTAAAGCTAGATTGATGATTAAATCATCCATCAATAGTTTTGAATCTTTGACACCTAAATGTTTTAAAGTTTCAATTTGATCACTTCTAACATAACAACTACAAACGACAACAGGACCGAAGTAGTCACCAGTACCAACTTCATCACATCCAATGGCTGTTAAGTTTTGGTATTGTTCATAAACTGATTCTGCTTCGTCTTCAAGAGGTAAATTAAAACGTTTTGCCCATATATTGTACTCAGCTAATTCACTTTTTCCTTGGAAAAGAATTGTATTAGTTGTATAGAAGGTAATTGAAACATTTTCTAATTTGACTCTCGCAATTGTATGAGGGTTTTCACCTTTAATGATGTAGCCGTCATAATATTCTAACATTTCTTGAATTTGGGCAGCTGTGCCATTAATCGTTGGACTCATATAATCATCCTCCACCATTATATTATACCATATTTTGATAAAATTGGTAACAAAAGAGGTAAAAAAATGAATAGATATTATAAAAAACTTGAATTTGATAAAATATTAGATCAATTAAGTGCTTTATGTATTACTTTAAATGCTAAAGAAATGGCCTTAGATCTTGAGGCTATTGATGATTGGGAACTTTTAAATCAAACCCTTGATGAAGTAGATGAAGCCTTAAAAATGGTCTTGAGATTAGAAAGAGTTCCTTTCTATTTTTCTAGTGATTTACTTCCTATTTTCCAATTTGTCAAAAAAGGAGGTATTCTAGATGGTAGTGAACTATATGAAATCTATAAATATTTAAAAACTATCAAAGCAAATAAGCAGTATTTAGATAAATTAAGTAAAGAAAATATCGATGCACCATATTATCAAACACTTGTGACACACTTATTTTTTGATTCATATTTACATGATAAAATTGATAAAAGTGTGGAAGAGTCTGGATATATCAAAGATGAAGCATCGGATAATTTAAAATCAATTAGAAAAAAACTTACACAGATTGACATTCGTATTAAGAACAAAATCCAAGAATTACTTGGGAAAAATGCATCTAAACTATCAATTAATAACGTTACAATGCGTGACGGTCATTATTGTTTGCCAGTTAAAGCAGAATTTAAAAATGCTTTTAAAGGTAATGTTTTAGATATTTCAGCTACTAATCAAACAATTTACATTGAACCTATTCAAATAATCGAATTAACAACATTAAAAAGTGAATTAGTCCAAGAAGAAAAAGAAGAAATTGAAAAGATTTTACGTGCTTTAAGTAATGATGTGATGTTTTCAGTTGATGATTTTATTCTTGATTTTCCAAAAGTCATCAAACTAGATTTGACTTTTGCAAAAGCTGTTCTTGCCAAAAAACAAAAAGCAGCACGTGTCAAAATCAATAAAGACAATGTGTTTGAACTATATAATGCATGTCATCCACTTTTAAATGTTGAAAAAGTTATTTCTAACGATGTTGTTTTAGGAAATAATTTAGGTATCATTATTACTGGTCCAAATACTGGTGGTAAAACGGTTCTTTTAAAAATGGTTGGTTTACTTGCGATTATGTGTAAGAGTGGTCTTTTAATACCTGCAAGTGAAAGATCAAATATTATGATTTTCGATGGTGTATATTCAGATATTGGAGATGAACAAAGTATTGAAAACAATCTTTCAACTTTTTCATCACATATGACGAATATTATCAATATTTTGGATAGTGCAAATGATAATTCTTTAGTTATTTTAGATGAAATCGGAAGTGGTACTGATCCTTTAGAAGGTACTAATCTTGCGATTGCGATATTGGATTATTTTGTTGAACATAAAATCTCATTTTTAGTTTCAACACATTATTCTGATTTAAAAACATATGCATATTCATCAACTAATATTGAAAATGCTTCAATGGAGTTTAATGTTCAAACATTACAACCAACTTATCATTTAAGAATGGGTATTCCAGGTTCTTCAAATGCTTTAGATATTTCTGAAAGATTAGGTTTAAAGAGAGAAATTGTTGAAAATGCTAAAAAGAAAGTAGCAATTTATGATGATGAAGTTAAAAAACTAATCAATAAGCTTGAACATGAGTTAATGGAAGTAGATAATAAAAACAAAGAACTCGAAACTCTTTTAGCGGCAGAAAAAGTTAAAGAAAACGAACTTAATCAAAAATTAAAACAATTTGATAGTCAAAAAGACATGTTGCTTAAAAAGCATCTTGAAAAAGCCACTAAAGAATTAGACAATCTTAAAAAAGAAGCACTTACTTTAATTGAAGAATTAAAGAATAAAGAACAAAGTAATGTTAAATTACATGAAGCCATCAATTTAAAGAAACAAGTTGATGATTTAAATTTAACAAAAGAAGAGAAAAAGAAAGTTGTTAACAATCAAAATGTAACTTTCACAAAAGGAGAGGATGTATATCTTCCTCAATATGATCAATATGGTTATATTATCAATATTGAAAGAAATACTTATACTGTATCCATCGGTAATGTTATTATGGAACTTAAAAAAGCCGATTTGATGAAAGTTGACAAACCTAAAACAGAGCCATCATCAATCAAAATCATTAAAAATCCAAATAAATCAATATCTTTACGATGTGATTTAAGAGGTATGAGGATTGAAGAAGCTAAAGATGCTTTAGAAAAGTATTTTGATGATGCTATGCTTAATAATATTAAACAATTTAGCATTATTCATGGTTATGGTACGGGAGCTATCCGTAATTTTGTCCAAGAATTTTTAAAGAAGCAAAAAACTGTTGAAGAATTCCGCTATGGTGTCGAAGGCGAAGGCGGAATGGGCGTAACAGTTGTATACATGAAATAGGAGGTATATTAATTATGAACTTAGAAGAAAAAAGACAATATGTAAAAGACAATCAACAATATGTTCCATTACTTGAAATTGAAAAGTATAAAGAAAATTTCATCTATGGTTTTATTAAAAACTCATCTTGTATCGAAGGTGATTATATTACTTTGGCACAAGTTATGCAAGTAATCAATGGAACACAACATCATGTTGAAAGCAATATTCAACGAAGCGTTTATAACAATTTTATTGCTTACAAAATGGTTGAAGAACGTGCATTAAATAAAGAAGAGATTACTGAAGAGTTTTTAAAAGATGTTCATGAAGCACTACTTAAAGATATTTCTGTAGGCGGTTTATATCGAAATGTTGATATTAAAGTTCGTGGATCTAATTATACTCCTTGTACTTATTTGAAAGTATATGATCGTATGGGTAAATTCATTTATGATATCAATAATTTTGAAGGAAGTGATTTAGAACTTGCCGCATACACACATCTACAATTATCAAAAATTCATCCATTTTTAGATGGTAATGGTCGTTTAGCGCGTTTGATGCTTAACTATCAATTAATTAAATTAGGATATCTTCCTATTTTAATTAATACAAAAGAGCGTGAAGTTTATTTTAATACATTGGAAGAGTTTAAAGTAAATAAAACTTCTGAACCATTTATGAGTTTTTTGATGGATCATTTAAATAAAGAATACGATAAGTATATCGAATTCATTAATCGTTTTAAAAAATAGTAATTATTGAAAACTAACATTTTTTGTTAGTTTTTTTCTTTTTAGTTTCTTTTTTTTTGAAAATTTGATATAATATAAAGCGTAAAGGGGTACATTATGAATAACAAAGTAGAAATCATTAGTTATAAACATAATGGTGACCTTCATCGTGTATGGCAATACGCTTATGTAGTAAGAGAAACAGACAATGAAATTGTTTTAGTAAATGATCATGCAAACGTGATTGATGGGGATGGCAGAAGATGGAAGACAAAAGAACCTGCTGTTTGTTATTTTTATAAAGATAAATGGTTTAATGCGATATGCATGCTTAGAAATGGTTCTATCTATTATTACTGTAACCTTAGTTCACCTTATGTTGTTGATTCTGAAGGTATAAAGTACATTGATTATGAGCTTGACGTTAAAGTGTTTCCAACTGGAAATCGTTTAATTTTAGACCGTGATGAGTTTGAATTTAATCAAATTGATTATCATTATTCACAAGATTTAGTAAATATTATTGAACAAGAACTAAAGAATTTACTTAAAATGATCGATAATAATGAAGGTCCTTTTAATACACAGCAAGTATTAAATGATTATGAGCTTTATATTTCACAGAAAAAAAATAAGAAAGACTATCGAGTTAATCGCTAGTCTTTTCTTTCTGCATATATTTATTGGCTTATTGCTTTACTTTTTTTATTTCATCAAGTATAATAGTATTAATTTAAAGGAGTAATTATTATGAATAAAAGTGATATCATCGAAGCGATTTTTGAAAATAATCCAGAGTATTATAAACAAGATGTTGAAAGTATCGTTAATCAAGTCTTTGAAGTTATGAAATTAGGTTTATTAAATGATGGTAAAGTCATGATTAATAATTTTGGGACTTTTGAAAGAATTGAACAAAATGATTATGTAGGTTTAAATCCTTCAACTGGTGAACGCCAAACATTTAAAGGTGGTTATCGTGTTCGTTTTGTTTCTTCAAAAAAATTAAAAGATACTTTAAATGCCAAATAAAAAAAGATTAGAACAAGTCTAATCTTTCTCTTAACTAATTAAGAATATTGCTATAACGCTAATTACATTATTGATGATATGCAAAATGAGCGATGAATAAATATTTTCTTCAGCATAATAATATACAAAACCAAAGATAATGCCCATTGAAATATAATTCAAGCCATACAACAATTCAGGACCAATGAGACCATAGTCTCCTTGAATTGCATATGTAATAATGGCTGTTGAAATATGCATTAGTCCAAAAATGGCACCGGTAATTAAGACAATAAAAATCTTTTTGATTTTTAATTTCTTAAAGACACCAAATAAACTCTTTCTGAAAATCAATTCTTCAACGATTGGTGCAAGCAATGAGACAACTACTGCATAGATGATTTTCAAAGCAATAGGTGATTGACGGAACATTGATTCAATCGTTTCTTGGTTTTGTGAATCACCTTGGAGATGGATGATTTGATAGAAGATGTTTAAAACAATATTCACAGCATACATTGCAGCAAAACCAATCAAAGCAGTCAAAATGACTCTTCTGAAATTTTTAGTCATTCTTAAAGTGTCATTTTTGATATCTTTGAAAAGAATTAAAAAAGCGCATACAAATAAAGCAATATAAGTAAATATTTGTGTTAAAATATTGACGATATTTGCTGCTGATTCAGTCAATTGATCATCAACTAAAGTTCCTGGAACTTGTAAAACAAATAGTTGAATGATTAAGGCGATAATCGAGGCACCAAAAAGCATAATAGCATAATAAACCAAAATATTTGCTAAATATCTTTTGGGTTGATATGAATATTTATCGATTTCAACTACATTATCTGTTACTACTTCAGGAATAATTTCTTCGGGTTTTTCGATATTTTCATCATCGGGAACTAATAATCCACCACAATTTGGGCAACGTGTAAGATTTTCATCTTGTACTTGTGTCCCACAAAAACTACATTTCATATTTTCACCTACTAATAATAATTGTATATATTATATCACAAATTATTAAAAAGATAAAGTTATTAACTTTTTGGAGGCATTAATTATGGATATTTTAATTGCAACACATAATTTAGGTAAATTAAAAGAGTTTCAAGAATTGTTTAGTGATTTACCATTTCATTTTCATTCACTTTCCGAATTTGAAAACATCACGGAAGTTTGTGAAGATGGTTTAACATTAATGGAAAATGCATTAATAAAGGCTAAACATTACTTTGATTTGACTAAAATGCCAACAATATCTGATGATACTGGCTTATTTATAGATGCTTTAAATGGTTTACCTGGTCTTAATACAGCGAGATTTTCTGGATTTGGTGATAAAGAAAATCGTTTAAAAGTTTTAAACTTAATGCAAAATGAAACTAATCGTCATGCTAGTTTTCGAACTTGTTTAGCTTTTTATGATGGAAATGATTTAGTTACTTCAAGTTCAATATTTGATGGTGAGATTGCTTTTGTCGAAAGTGGTGAAAAAGGATTTGGCTATGATTCAATCTTTAAACCACTTGGTTATAATAAAACAGTTGCAGAACTTGATGAAGAAGTTAAAAATAAGATGTCTCATCGTTATTTAGCAACGGTTAGTTTAAAACTTAAACTTGAACTATTATATGGTTTGAAAACTATTGAAGATCTAGTTAAACAATATTTTAAAAACTATCATTCTTATGAAATTCTCCAAGGGGGAATGAGTAATACAACACTTTTAGTTGAAACTAATGATGGGAAATTCGTCTTTAGAATTCCTGGCTTATCTTCGGAAATCTTTGTAAATCGTGAAATTGAAATTAAATCATTAAATCTTGTTAAAGAATATGATGTCTTTAGAAAAGTTATTTATTTTGATAATGTTACAGGTATTAGTATTTGTCAATATAATCAAAAAACTAAAGAAACATCTCATAATGATATTTTTAACACTTTAAATTTATTACATGGTTTAAAATTTGATATCGATTTTAATCCATTTAAGAGATTAGATTATTATGAAAGATTAAATAAGATATTTGGTATTAGTTTTTGTGATGATTATCAAGATTTAAAGAATACTTTATTACAAAGTAAGGAAATGCTTGAAGCAAGAAAAAGGGTTTTTTGTCATAATGATTGTCAATTATCTAATTTTTTAGATAAGACATTGATTGATTTTGAGTATTGTGGTAACAATGATTATTTATTTGATTATGCTTGTTTTGGTAATAATGACTTAAGTATTTCAAAAGAACTAATAAATATAGATTCTCATATTTCTGATAAAGAAGAAGCATGGAAAATTGTTCAATTATGGTACAGTCTTCAAGCACTATCTTGGTACAATGTTGCTTTGTTTAAAGACTATATTGGCTTTTCTAAACAAATGAATATGGATTTCAAAGAAGTTGCTTTGATGTTTTTAAATAAAGCTAAAGTCCTTTTGAAAAAGTCATAAGTTTTCTCAATAAAGAGTTATTTTCTTGACTTTTTTTCTAAAAAAGCATAAAATAAGTAGATTTTAAAGTGTGAAAGGGGTGAACTAGATGCCAAAAACAATCGTTCGTGAAAATGATTCACTTGATGATGCACTTAAAAGATTTAAAAGAGACGTATCAAGAGCTGGAACATTAGTTGAAGCACGTAAACGTCAACATTATATGAAACCAAGCGATGTACGTAAAGAAAAGAGACGCGCTGCACGCAAAAATGGTCATAGATAATTAAGAAAGAGGAGAATACTCCTTTTTTTTATACTTTGATTTACTTTTTTTCCATTTTCATTTATAATATAGATAGTGAAAGGATCATTATGAAGAAAAATCTTAATTTTAATGAATACATAAATGAAGAATTATTGTTCGAAGCAATGAACAAAAATATTAAAGTAATCGAAAAAGAATTACATACAAAAATAGTCATTTCAAACGATCATTTAATTGTTGAAGAAAATTATTATGATATGATTAGTAATATTTTAATGATTATGAATATCATCTTAAACAATAAAGAAACAATTAAAGTCAGAACGATTGAATCGATTATTTTAATGATAAATAATTATCCAATTGAGGTAGTTAAAGAATTCTTTTCAAAAACTTATACTTTTACTTCGACTTTTGATGGAAGAATTATCAATGCTAAAACAATAAATCAAAAATCATATTTTGATAGTTTAAATAATAATGATATTGTTATTGCCGTTGGTGCAGCTGGTGCAGGTAAAACATATTTAGCAGTTGCTTATGCTTTAAATCAGCTAAAGAAAAATAAGATTAAAAAGCTTATTATCACACGTCCTGTTGTTGAAGCAGGTGAACGTTTAGGCTTTTTACCTGGTGATTTAAAAGAAAAAATCGATCCATATCTAAGACCAATTTATGATGCAATTTATGATATTATTGGCATTGAAAATGCTAAAAAGCTTTTTGAAAAAGAAGTTATTGAAATTGCACCACTAGCTTATATGCGTGGTCGAACACTAGATAATGCATTTATTATTCTAGATGAAGCCCAAAACACAACTAAAGGACAAATGAAGATGTTCTTAACACGTCTTGGTTTTAATTCAAAAATGGTCATTACAGGTGATGTTACGCAAGTTGATTTACCACATCGTTCTGATTCAGGTTTAATTGATGCGACAAAACTTTTAAGAGATATTGATGGTATTGGAATTGTTAAATTTGAAAAATATGATGTAATGCGTCATCCATTAGTTAGCGAAATCATCAATAAATATGAGGCTGAAGTATGATAAAAGTAAATGTTATTAATGAATATGATTTTTCATTTGACTTAATTAAGCTTGCTAAAAGAATTGCTAAAGCAGTTAATAAAGAAGAAAAAGTTAAAGGAAAACATTATTTAAGTATCATAATTGTTGATAACAAGAAAATTCATGAAATCAACAATGAATATCGTCATATTGACCGTGAAACTGATGTTATTTCTTTTGCTTTAGGCGATGGTTTAGATGTCTTACCTGAAGAATTAGGAGATATTTTTATTTCATATGAAAAAGCCATTGAACAAGCTAATGAATATCAACATCCTTTACTTCGTGAAGTCGCATTTTTAATGACACATGGTATGTTTCATTTATTAGGATACGACCATCAAACAAAAGAAGATGAAGAAATTATGTTTCGAAAGCAAGATAATATCTTAGAAAGGTTAGGAATAAGAAGATAATGGAAAAGAAATATCAATTAGCAATTGAAGCAAGAATGAATGCTTATGCACCATATTCTAATTATTTAGTTGGTGCATGTCTTGTTTTAGCAAATGGTGAATTTATCACAGGTGCAAATGTTGAAAATTCATCATTTGGACTATGCAATTGTGCAGAAAGAACTGCTCTTTTTGCCGCATATGCTAAAGGCTATCGTAAAGATGATATCAAGGAATTAATTGTTTGTACAAAAAATGATGTTCCTGCTGCTCCATGTGGTGCTTGTCGCCAAGTTATCAGTGAATTAATGAATAAAAATGCATTAGTTACTTTAATAAATCCAGAACTTAAAAATACTAAAACATATACTGTAAATGAATTACTACCTTTCGCATTTTCTGGTGAAGATTTATGATAAAAGTATTTAAAAGTGGCTTTGTTTCAATTATTGGAAGACCCAATGTTGGCAAAAGCACTTTAATAAATAATTTATTGGACTTTAACGTTTCAATTATTACACCTAAAGCCCAAACAACAAGAGATAATATCTCAGGTATCTATACCGATGAAGACTCACAAATAATCTTTATCGATACACCGGGAATTCACAAAGCATTTAATGAATTAGGTAATGTCATGAATGCTTTCGCATATTCATCATTAGATGGTGTTGATTTAATCATTTATATGGATGATTGTACAAAAGAATTCGATGAATTAGATGATGAAATCTTAGTTTTTCTAAAAAAGACAAATCTACCAATTATTATTTTAATCAATAAAGTCGATTTACTTAAACAATTAAAGCAAGAACAATATGTTGATTTAATCAATAAACGTTATGCTTTTTATCAAGGATTAAAACCATTAAAGTTTTTAGAAATATCTGCTTTAAGCCCTGAATCAAAGAATTCAATCATTGAAACTATTAAAGATAACTTAAATGTTGGTCCAATGTATTATCCAAGTGATCAAATCATGGATAAAGATGAACGTTTCTTAGTTAAAGAGATTGTAAGAGAAAAGATTTTATTATTTACACAAAAAGAAGTACCTTATAGTGTTGCGGTTGAAGTTGAAAGTTTCAAAGAAGATCCTAAAGATGAAAATCTTTTAAACATTAGTTGCGTAATTATTACAGAGCGGCAAACACAAAAGATGATTATTATCGGTGAACAAGGCAAAATGATTAAGAAAATTGGTCATGCTGCTCGTCTTGATTTACAAAAAATCTTCGATAAAAAGATTTATCTTGAACTTTTTGTTAAAGTTGAAGCTGATTGGCGTAATCGTAAATATTATTTGAAGCAATTTGGTTATAAGGTTGAAAAATGATTAGCGTAAATAAAAAAGAACTTGATGGGATCATCTTTAAAATTAGTGACTATAAAGATTCCGCAACCAAGCTTACGATTTTAACTAAAAATGGATTTACATCTTTGATTGTTAGAGGTGGCAAAAAGTATCCTAAACTCAATAGTTTAAATCAATTATTTACTTATTGTCACTTTGTTTCAACAAATGATAAACTTTTAAATACATTAACTGATGGAGAAGTTATCAATAATTATACTAATATTAAAGTTGATAGTATTAAATCATTGGTTGCTCTTTCAATCTTTGAATATATTCAAAGATTCCATGAAGGGATTAGTGAATTTAATCAATTATACCAATTTGTATTAAAAATCATGGATTTATTAAATAATACGAATTATCCAAATGTTTTATTAATGATTTTTGAAATCAAGTTTTGGTATTTAATTGGTATTCAACCACGTTTTGATCACTGCTCTAAATGTAATGATGAAGGAGTCTTTTTCAGTGTTTCACAAGGTGGGGTTGTCTGTGGCAACCATCTAACTGAAGATTCAGTATCGATGATTTTATCGAAAACTATCTATCTTTTATATTATATAAAGCCAAATTTGATTGATGAAAAGTTCTTATTGACTTTTAATGAGTCATTTATTGATTTGGAAAAAATAATTAGTGATTATTATCTATATTATTTTGAATTCACTAATCAAAATAAAAAATTACTTCTGAATTTTATAAAATAATACAATTGGAAAGTGCTTTCATTGTATTATTTTTATTTTTTTAAAGCAAAAAGCACATTTTTTGCGTATTATAATATTGAGGAGAATTATTATTATGGAATATTCAATGGAAAAAATCGTTACTTTTTTGAAAGAAAAAGGTTTTGTTTTTCAAGGAAGCGAAATCTATGGTGGCCTAGCCAATGCATGGGATTATGGACCATTAGGTGTTGAACTAGAAAACAATATTAAACAAATGTGGTGGAAACATTTTGTGAAAGATTCTGATTTAAACGTTGGTTTGGATGCGGCAATCTTAATGAATCCTGAAACATGGGTTGCATCTGGACACGTTGGAGGCTTTTCAGATCCATTAATTGACTGTAAAAACTGTCACAGCCGTTTTCGTGCTGATAAATTAATCGAAGATTTTACAAAAGGTGAAGTCACTGGTGATGGCATGAAGAATGAAGAATTAACAAAATACATTGTTGATCATCATATTGTTTGCCCAACTTGTGGAGCACTAGATTTTACGGATATTCGTCAATTCAATTTGATGTTTAAAACTAATCAAGGCGTTATTGAAGAAGCTAAAAATACTATTTATTTACGTCCTGAAACAGCTCAAGGTATTTTTGTTAATTTTAAGAATGTTCAACGTTCTATGCGTCTTAAAGTTCCTTTTGGTATTGGTCAAATTGGTAAATCATTTAGAAATGAAATTACACCAGGTAATTTTATCTTTAGAACAAGAGAATTTGAACAAATNNCAAATGGAACTTGAATTTTTCTGTAAACCAGGTACTGATATGGAATGGTTTGCTTTCTGGAAAAATGAATGTCGTAATTTCCTTAAACTTTTAGGTTTAAAAGATGAACTTATTAGAACAAGAGATCATGCTAAAGAAGAATTAGCACATTATTCAACAGCAACAACAGATTTCGAATTCAAATTCCCATTTGGTTGGGGTGAACTTTGGGGTGTTGCAAACCGTACTAACTATGATTTACGCGTTCACCAAGAACATTCAAAATCTAATCTTGAATATCTAGATCCTGAAACAAATGAAAAATACATTCCATATGTTATTGAACCTAGTGTTGGTGTTGGCAGATTGTTCTTAGCAGCAATCGTTTCAGCTTATGATGTTGAAGAGCTTGAAGATGGTGAAACAAGAGAAGTTTTACATTTATCTAATGACTTAGCACCATTTAAAGTTGCTGTATTACCACTTGTTAATAAACTAAATGATAAAGCTAATGAACTATATCATGATTTAAGAAAGAGTTTTTCAGCTGATTTTGATACATCAGGTAAAATTGGTAAAAGATATCGTCGTCAAGATGCAATTGGTACACCATATTGTGTAACAGTTGACTTTGATACTTTAGAAAAGGGTTTAGTTACAGTTCGTAATCGTGACACAATGTTACAAGATGTTGTTAAAGTAGAAGAATTAAAAGAATATTTATTTAAAAAATTATCTTAATTGAAGGAGGTGAATGATGCCAAATCAAGACTTAATTGATCAAATTATTGAAAAGGTTAATATTGCTGAAGTAATTAGTGAATATATTCCAGTCCTTCCTGATGGCAGTGGCTTTAAATCTGTATGCCCATTTCACCATGATACACATCCTTCAATGAAAATTAGTACATCAAAGAAAATATTTAAATGTTTTAGCTGTGGCGAAGGTGGAAATGTCATCCAATTTGTCCAAAAGTATGAAAAGATTTCTTTCAATGAAGCCTTAGCTAAACTAGCAAAAAAAATAGGAATTGATTATCAATATAATCAAGACCCTAATTATTTAGCTAAGAAAAAGTTGTATGACTGCTTGAAAGAAAGTGCTGAGTTTTATCAGTTTTATTTATTAAACACTGATGAAGGTAAAGATGCATTATTTTATCTTGAAAATCGTGGAATTAATGCTGATTTAATTGAAAAGTTTAAAATCGGTTTAGCACCTCTACATGATGATTATCTTCACCAAGCACTTGATAATAAAGGAATTCCAATTATCGATCAAGTCGATAGTGGTGTTGTAAAAGACGCGAGTGGAAAATTTGTTGATACATTTAAAGGTCGTATAATGTTTCCACTTTGTGATTTAAATGGAAACTTTGTTGGTTTTTCAGGCCGTATTTATCTAAAAGATGATCACGGTACTAAATATATGAATTCCAATGAAAATTTAGTTTTCCATAAGAGTGACGTTCTTTATAATTATGCTAATGCTTTACCAGATGTTCGTAAAACTGGCGATATTTATGTTTTTGAAGGTTTTATGGATGTTATTGCTGCTGCAAGAGCTAATGTTTTTAATGCGGTTGCGACAATGGGAACGGCTCTAACTAAACAACATACAAAAGCTTTACAGCAAGCAGCCAATCGCATCATTCTTTGTTTTGATGGCGACGTTGCGGGAATCGAAGCTACTCATAAAGCAGCACGTGTTTTATCAGATGCCAATATAATTCCTTATGCTGTATCCCTTCCTGATGGCTTAGATCCTGATGAATATCAACTAAAACATGGATCAGAAGCTTTAAAGAATTATTTAGAGACTAATTTAGTTAATGTTTATGAGTATATGTATAATATCAATAAACAAAATCTCATTGTTAATGATGTTGTATCGATTCAAAGATTTAAAGATAAAGTATATGATTTCTTGAGATTTGCAAATGATACAATTAAAGAATTCTATTTAAAAAGATTAAGTGATGATTTACAAATTAGTTTAGATAATCTTACCAAAGAACTAAACTATGTTACTAATTATAAACCAACAGCTGAAGTTCAAAAGCCTCAAGTTGTAGCAAAACCAAAGAAGAAGGCTGTTCCAAAACGTGTTTATAAAGCTTTAGATATTATTGTTTATCATTCACTTTATGATTGTGAACAGTTTAAAACTTTTTTTACTGAATATATTGATAAATTATTACCAATTGATTTCATTTTATACATTACAATATTCACTCATATTGCTAACGCATATATTGAAAGTAGTGAAAAGGAAATCCAAATTGATAAAATTCAAAATGATTTAGTCAATGAAATTGAAGCATACAAATTGTTTGAAAGTATTATAAATAATGATTTAATTTATAATATGGAAAATGATAAAGAGTTTTTAGATAGTCTAAATACGATAGAAAAATATATGAAAGAAGTTGATGCCTCAAATAAACGTGATTTAGCATCTAATGACAATACACATGTCAATGAATATGTTGAATTAATAAAAAGCATCAAAGAACTTTAAAAAAGGAGGATATTATGGAAGAACAATTATATAAAAATGAATTACAGCAATTGAAAGATTTTGCTGAAAAAGAACAATATGTTCCTCTAAGTAAGATTTTGGAAGTATTTCCTAACTCCACTGATGAATTTTTAGATGATGTTGTAAAATATCTTGAAAATGAAGGAATTGAAATAACTAGAGAAATCGAACAAACTGAAGATGATGAATTATTGATGGAAAATGTCAATGAAGATTTAGATGGTTTCGCTGAAGAAATTGAAATCGATGAAGATTTGGAAGAATTAACATCTGTTGCTGAAAGTGAAATCAGAATCTCTGACTTTGATTCTTTTACACCTTCATCACATCAAACAGATGATTTAGTTAAACTTTATTTAAGTGAAATAGGTCAAATTGATTTATTGACAATTACCCAAGAAGCTGAATATGCTCGTATTGTTCAAGAAGGCTTAGCTGCCAAAGAAAAGATTGAAAACTATCAAAAATTAGATAAGGCAATTTCTGATGAAGAAATGCAGCATCTTAAATTCCTTATGGAAAAAGGTGATGAAGCAAGAGACATCTTAATTGAATCTAATTTACGTCTAGTTGTTTACATTGCACGTAAATACATGGGTCGTGGCTTACCTTTAATTGATTTAATTCAAGAAGGTAATGGTGGTTTATCAAAAGCTGTTTATAAGTTTGACCCTACAAGAGGTTGGAAATTCTCAACTTATGCAACTTGGTG
>DBWT01000036.1:47192-47331 GCA_002309035.1 Caryophanales bacterium UBA1231
CTGTTCACATGGTTGAAACAATTAACCGCTTAATGCGTTACACACGTAAATTAACGCAAGAAAAGAGTCGTGAACCTACGCCTGAAGAACTTGCAGCTGAAATGAAATGTTCAGTTGAAAAAGTCTTAATGATTCAAAA
>DBWT01000036.1:47437-57315 GCA_002309035.1 Caryophanales bacterium UBA1231
CGTGAAGAAATTGAAGCTGTTTTACAAACATTGACACCAAGAGAAGAAAAAGTCATTCGTCTTCGTTTTGGTTTAGATGATAATCACGCAAGAACACTAGAAGAAGTTGGTGAAGAATTTGGTNNTGTTACAAGAGAACGTATTCGTCAAATTCAAGGAAAAGCAATTCGCCGATTACGTAATCCTGTTCGTTTGAATCGCTTGAGACAAGCACGTGTTCAAAGTGATCGATAATGAAATTAGATGAAAGATTAAATGCTGTTTTATCTTATATTGAATTAGATGATACAGTCTGTGATATTGGTGCAGATCATGGCTATTTATCGATAGCGATGCTTGAAAAAGGAGTATCGTTAGTTCAGGTCGTTGAAAATAAAATAGGACCATTAAACAATGCTAAAAAGAATTTAAAACAATTTAATAATGTTCTTTTTAGTTTAAGCGATGGAATTGAAAAAATTGATAAAAGAATTGATACTTGTGTTATTTGTGGAATGGGTGGATATACAATCATCGATATTCTAAAAGCCCATTTAGAACAAGCGAAATCTTTTAAAAAGATTATTCTTCAGCCAAATTCGCACATTGAAGTTGTTAGAGCATTTTTAAATGATTATAAGTTTAAAATTGTTGATGAAGACTTAATCGAAATTGATAAACATTTTTATCATATTATTGTTTTAAACAATGAAGAATTAGTAAATTCTTATAGTGATAATGAAATATTATTTGGACCTATTTTATTAAAGAAACAGCCTATTTCACTTATACATAAATACCAAGCTGTAGTTGATTGTTACAAAATGGTTTTAAAAAGTGATATAAGTGAAAATGAAAGAGAAAGAATAACGAAAGATATTGCTTTAATAATTGACAATATCGATGGAGTTAAATATGAAAGTTAAAGAAATCTATGATTATTTAAATACTTTATATCCAATCAGTAATGCTGAAAGTTTTGATATGGGTAAAGTTGGCTTACAATTTGGTTCTTTTAATGATGAAGTTAGTGGTGTTGTAGTAGCTCTTGATGCAACTAACGAAGTTATTGATGAAGCAATTAAATTGCATGCCAACGTAATTATTACACATCATCCATTTATGTTTCAACCTTTATTAAATTTAAAATATGATAGCCCATTTGGTCAAAAACTAACAAAAGTATTTAATAATCGTCTCAATATTATGGCATTCCATACAAACTATGATGTTGGTTTTGATGGGATGAATGATGTTCTCGCAAAAGAATTAGGATTAAAAGAAATAAAAATGCTTGAAGATAATGTGTCTTCAACTACGCTTATGAGAGTAGGAAAAATTGACAAAGAAAAAGCAAGTGTTTTTCTTGAAAAAGTCAAAAAAGCCTTTAATCAAAAAGCGATTAAAGTAGCTGGTAATATCAATAAAGAAATCGAAACTATTGGTATTATTGGGGGATCAGGATCATCTGAATTCTACCATGCTTTATGTGCTAATGTTGATTTATTTATTACTGGTCAAGTTCCTCATCATTTAGGAATTGAAGCTATTGATAATGATATTATCCTAGTTGAAGTATCACATGCGGTTGAATTTTTTGGTGTTAAAGAATTATATCAAAAACTTTCAACAAATTTTAAAGATATTGAATGGAAATTAATTGAAGAAAATTATGACCCATTTTATATAATTTAATAGGAGGAAATATGAAAAGAGTTTTTAGAATTTTTATTATTTTAGTATTATGTTTCATGTTTGCCGGTTGTGAACTTGGTGGAGCTGGCGGTAGTGATTCAGAATTTAAAGGTATCTCTTTAAATAGTGCAACATTTGATTATGATGGCGATGTTAAATCAATCTTTATTTCTGGCTTACCTGAAGGTGCAACAGTAGAATATGTTGGTAATGAACAATCTTTACCTGGTAAATATACTGTTAAAGCAACTGTTACAATTGGCGAAAAAACAAAAGATTTTACAGCAACAATAACAATTGATGATTCAAACACTTTTGCTGGTATCACTTTTGATGGTGCTGAATTTACATTTGATAAAAGTGCTCATAGTTTAGCTGCAGCCAACTTACCTGAAGGCTTCACAGTTACTTATGATGGCAACAACCAAGTTAATGCTGGTGAATATACAGTTAAAGCTAATGTTAAATCACCATTTGGCACAGTTAAAGAATATTCAGCAAAATTAACAATTAAGAAGGCTACAGCTAATCTTAGTGTTCTTGAAAATCAAAATATGTATCTTGATGAAAACGGTAAGGTAGTTGGTCAATATGAAATTGATAATGACGAACAAACTGTTTCTTACTATTTCACAAGTGGTTTCAGTGGCGAAGGCGAATACAATGTTACATTTGAAGCTGCTGAATCACAAAACTATGCAAAAGTTGAAAAAACAGTTACAGCATATGTTTATTTAAATCAATACTTTATTTCATTCGACAATGCCACATTCTTATTTGATGGTACAGAAAAAGAAGCAGTTGTAAAGAATTTACCTGCTGGTGCAACAGTAGAATATGTTAACAATAAACATACTGATCAAGGTCGTTATCAAGTAAGTGCAACAGTTTCAAAAGATGGTAATGAATTATGTACTGTTAGAACTATTATGGTAATCGATCATCCTAAAAATGCTGAATTTGAATCTTTCTTAGATGAATTCTTAGTTATGATGGTTGAAGAAGACCAAATGACAATCAATTTCTTCTTTGTACATCCAGAAAACTATGGTTTAGATCACTATGATGCTGAATTCCCAATTGCAAATTTAGACTATGATCCAGTTGAAGCAGAAGCTGAATTCCAAGAAATCTTTGGTGAACTTCATGCTTTCGCAGATGCAAATCTATCATTTGAAGAACTTGCAACTTATCGTATTATCGATAATTATTTGAATTATTTACATGGCATTACAGAAGAAATGGAATACATGACTAATGGTTATCTAGGTTCATACCTTGGCTATCAAGCTAATATTCCACTAGATCTAGCTGAATACAAATTCCGTAATGAACAAGATATTCAAGATTTCATCGATTTATTAAATTCATCAGTGGATGCATTCAAGAGTTATTATGAATATACTGTTGAACAATTCAATCGTGGATATGGTTTAACTGATGCAGCTATCGATAGCGTTGTTTCTCAATGTGAAAAGTTCGTTGCTGAAAAAGAAAATCATTATCTAATTGATATTTTCAATGATAAGATTGATAATATTGATTTTGAATTAGTCAATAAGACAAAAGATGAATACAAAGCACTAGCAAAAGCGGGTATTCAAAATGAATTATGTGCTGCATATCAATATATTCAAGAACATTTACCAGAATTAAAAGGTAGTGATATCCAAATTGGCGGTTTATCTACTTATGGTGAAGCTGGTCTTGAATACTATCGTCTAAAACTTGGTAATGTTGTTGGTATTCATGATATCAATATTACTGAAACAATTAAATTAATTGATGATGCTTTATCATCATACAATGCTAAAATGGACCGTGTTGTTACTCAATATCGTAATTTAGACGCTCGTGCACAAAATGAATTCTTAAAAGCTGTTCAAGATGGTAAACCTGT
Source organism: Caryophanales bacterium UBA1231 (assembly GCA_002309035.1). Next base: position 51,012 of record DBWT01000036.1, read on the forward strand.
TTATACTAAACAAACACCTGATCAATTACTTCAAATGTATCAAGAACTTGCTAAACAATTCGTTCCTGATATTGCTGAAATGCCTGAAATTTCTATCAAATTAGTTTATGAATCACTAAAAGATAATTTCAGTCCAGCTGCATACTTTGTTTCACCAATCGATGAAACTCATTATGAATCAATTTATTTAAATCCTAAATATACAGGTGATTACAATTATATCTTCACAACTCTTGCTCATGAAGGATATCCAGGACACTTATATCAAAATGTTTATACAAAGAGTCTAGATATTCACCCAATTCGTAAGCTTATCAGATCACAAGGTTACATGGAAGGTTGGGCTACTTATATGGAACTTAAATCATATCAATGGGTTACAACATATAACACTACCCCACTACGTCTTGCCCTTCAATACAATTATCTAAATGATATTGTTAATGGTCTATTATCTTGCCGTGTTGACCTAGGTATTCATACACAAGGTTGGTTACCAGAAGATATCGCTAAATATATGAACCGTGTCTTTGACTCTACATCATACAAAGCTGCAGATATGCAAGATTTCTATGACCAAGTAGTTGAAATTCCAACTAATATGTCTACATATTTCTTAAGTTGGTTAATTCTTGAACAATTACACGATAAAGCTGCTGCACAATTAGGTTCTTACTTCAATGAAGTATCATTCAACAAAGTAATTCTTGATTGTGGTGCTGCTCCACTTGAAATCGTAAGCGAAAGATGTAATCAATTTATTGAAGAACAAAAATTCATTTATGGTATCGAATAATTGATAAAAAAAGATCCTAGTTTTAAAAACTAGGACTCTTTTTTATTCTTCTTCAATTGCTTCAACTGGACAGTTTTCTTGGCAAACACCACAATCGATACATTGATCTGGATCAATTACATAGATATCGCCTTCAGAAATTGCTGAAACAGGGCAGTTGGCTTGGCATGTACCACAAGCGATACAAGCATCAGTTATTTTTCTTGGCATAATAATCCTCCTATTATGTTCGTATCAATTATACTAGAAAATTTCGCCATTTTCAAATTAAATAAGAATATTTTTTAAATTGTTGATTACTTAATTAATTTATGGTATAATATAATTGTTGAAAGGAGCTCTATTTATATGGCATGGTGGGGTGTATTATTGATCGGTCTTGGTGCCCTTATTGTTGGTTTAGTTGTTGGCTTTTTTGTAACTAGAATTATTTTCCAAAGACAAATGGAAAAAAATCCACCTATTTCAAGAGACCAAATTCGTATTATGTATCAACAAATGGGTCGTAAACCTAGTGAAGCAGATATCACTAGAGTTATGAATGCTATGCACATTCAAAGTCAACCTAAAAAGAAGAAAAAATAGGGATATCATCGTTTGATGAAATCTCTATTTTTCTTTTGTCTCGTCATTGTTTTCATTTTCGACACGATTTTTCCTTTTCAAAAGAGCTTTTGTCGTTTTTGGCTCAGTGCCACTTAATAATCGATTGATGTTTGGTAGATGATCGATAAGGATGATGACGACCATAACACCTGTGAAGACTGAGAATGCCCAATCAGGATTTGACATAAAGATTGGTGGTAGGAAAAATGATAAGAAGAAAACAATAATGATTGATGTAATGGATGCGGCTGAAACATATTTTGTGAAAATAACAACCATTAAAAAGATTGTAATGAAGATGATAAAGCAAATAGGATGATAGGCCAGAAGAATTCCTGCTGTACAAGCAACGCCTTTACCACCTTTAAAACCAATATAGATTGGGAAAATGTGGCCAATAATGGCTGCTAATCCTAAAAAGATGACAGGAATATGTGGCAATAATGCTTTATCTAAGATGTTAAAATGGAACAAAAAGACTAAGATTCCACCTTTTAATGCATCTAATACAAAGACTAAAATAGCATAAGGGGTTCCCATAACTCTTAGAGTATTGGTTGCACCCATATTCTTGCTGCCATGTTCTCTAATGTCAATTTTAAAAAATATTTTACCAACTATTAAGGCGGTTGGGATGGCTCCAATCAAATATGAAAGAAGGACAAACCCTATTTCAATTAAAATCTTTATCATTGTTATTACCTCAATAAATTATTGTGATATAATTATATCAAATAAAGAATTTTTTTGCTATAAAACCAATATATTTTTGCTAATTATTTGAAAATATTTAGGCAATAAGCCATTATTTTTCAACTTTTAAGTTTATTTATTTGCTTTTTTTTGGGAAATATAGTATAATAGAAATATAATGGCGTAAAAAAAGGAGTGATACTCATGGCTGATAATAAAAAACAAGTTGTTTATGATGAATCATCCATTCAAGTTCTTGATGGGTTAGAAGCTGTACGTAAAAGACCTGGTATGTACATTGGGTCTACTGATTCGCGTGGCTTGCACCATCTTGTTTGGGAAATTGTTGATAATGCGATCGATGAAGCATTAGCAGGTTTTGGCACGCAAGTATATGTCAGAATTAATCCTGATAATTCTGTGGAAGTTGCCGATAATGGCCGTGGTATCCCTACTGGTAAACATAAAAGTAATGGTTTACCTACACCACAAGTAATCTTTAACACTCTACATGCCGGTGGTAAATTTGATGAAAATGGTGCTTATAAAGTATCTGGTGGTCTACACGGTGTTGGTTCAAGTGTTGTTAATGCTTTAAGTGAATACTTAGAAGTTACAATTCACCGTGATGGTAAAATCTATTACCAACGTTACCTTAATGGTGGTAAGACAATTGAAAAACCTAAATGGTTAGGTGATACAAAAATCACAGGTTCAATTGTTAAATTTAAACCAGATAGTAAAATCTTTTCAACAACGATATTTGATTATAAGACAATTGCTAATCGTTTAAAAGAATCAGCTTATTTGATTAAAGGTTTAAAGATTGTTTTAGATGATCAAAGATCTGGTAAGAAAGAAACATTTGAATTCAAAGATGGTATTGTTGAATATGTTAAGACTTTAGATAAAGGTAAAGAAGTTATCAATAGCGAACCAACATTCTTTAGTGGTGAAGCTAATAGTATTTACATTGAAGCATCTTTACAATTTACACAAAAGACTTACAATGAAAATATTTTATCTTTCGTTAATAACATTAGAACTAATGATGGTGGTACTCACGAAGTTGGTTTTAGAAGTGCTATCACAAAAGCTGTTAACGATCATGCAAGATTAATAGGTGCATTAAAAGAAAAAGATGTTAACTTAGAAGGTGCTGATGTTCGTGAAGGACTAACAGCTGTATTATCGATTAGAATTCCTGAAAACCTTCTTCAATTTGAAGGTCAAACAAAGAATAAGTTAGGAACTCCTGAAGCAAGACTTGCTGTTGAAAGTGTTATTGCTGAAAAAATGAAATTCTTCCTATCAGAAAATGGTGATATGGCGAATGTCATTGTCAATAATGCAATCAGAGCATCAAAGGCTAGAGAAGCCGCAAGAAGAGCTCGTGATGAACAACGTAAAGTTAAACAAATTATTTCTAAACCTCAAAACTTATTAGGTAAACTTACACCTGCTCAAAATAACAATCCTAAAATTAATGAATTATTCTTAGTCGAAGGTGATTCAGCTGGTGGTTCAGCAAAACAAGGTAGGGACAGAATGTTCCAAGCAGTTTTACCTTTAAGAGGTAAAGTTATCAATGCTGAAAAAACAAAGATTGAAGAAGTACTTAAGAACGAAGAAATCATGATGATTATTAATGCGTTAGGTGCTGGTATTGGTGATGAGTTCGATGTTAATAAACTTAACTATAACCGTGTTATTATCATGACTGATGCTGATACCGATGGTGCACATATTCAAATCTTGTTATTAACTTTCTTCTATCGTTTTATGCCTGAATTGATTGAACAAGGTCATGTCTATATTGCAACACCACCACTATATAAAATAACAACAAAGAATAATATCGATTATGCATGGAGCGATGAAGAATTAAGAAACAAAATTGAAAATGTTAAGAATGTAACGATTCAAAGATACAAAGGTTTAGGTGAAATGAATGCTGAACAGCTTTGGGATACAACAATGAATCCAGCCAAGAGAACTTTAATCAAAGTAACAATTGGTGAAGAAGCTATTGCTGATGACCAAATTTCCGTACTTATGGGTGATGACGTTGAACCACGTCGTGAATGGATTGAGTCTCACGTTGTCTTTGAAAGCGATGATAATTTTATTTTAGATGATGTGGAGGCAAATGATGAGTGAAAATAGTAAAAAACTATCACAGATTATTGAACAATTTGCAACCGAAACTTTACTAAATGAAAATTTGGAAAATATCTTTGGTGATCGCTTTGGTCGTTATTCTAAATATATTATTCAAGATCGTGCTTTACCTGATGCTCGAGATGGTTTAAAGCCTGTTCAAAGAAGAATTCTATTTGCCTTATACAAATTAAAGATGTTTTCTGATAAACCTTATAAAAAATCAGCAAGACTTGTTGGTGAAGTAATTGGTAAATATCATCCACATGGTGATGTTGCTGTATACGATGCAGCTATCAGAATGAGCCAAGATTTTAAAATGCTTGTGCCTTTAATTGATGTTCATGGTAATAATGGTTCAATCGATGGCGACCCAGCCGCAGCAATGCGTTATACTGAATGTCGTTTAAGTAAATATGCAGAACTATTACTTGAAGATATCGATAAAAGAACTGTTGGTTTAATCCCTAACTTTGATGATGAAGAATTAGAACCTATCGTTTTACCAGCACGTTTTCCAAATTTATTGATTAATGGTGCAACTGGTATTGCTGCTGGTTATGCAACTGACATTCCACCACACAATCCAAGAGAAGTTTTGGATGCAATAATGGCAAGAATCGACAATCCAAGAATGTCAATCGATGAATTGATGACAATCATGAAAGGTCCAGATTTCCCTACTGGTGGTATTGTTCACGGTATCGATGCCATTAAAACAGCATTTGAAACTGGTCGTGGAAAAGTTGTTGTTCGTTCAAAAACAGAAATTGTTCCTGATAAAAATGATAATAAAATAATTGTAACAGAAATTCCTTATGAAGTTAACAAAGCTGTCTTAGTTAAGAAAATGAATGATATGCTTGTTCAAAAGGAAGTTGATGGCGTTAAAGCTATTCGTGATGAATCTGACCGCCAAGGTATGCGTATTGTTATCGATGTTAGAAAAGACGTTGATCCATATAAGATTCTTAATTTCTTATTTAAGTCAACTGAACTTCAAACAAATTATTCATATAATATGGTTGCCATTTCTGAAGGACGACCTGTTGTTATGGGTGTTTTAGATATTATCGATGCTTATATTCAACACCGTAAAGAAGTTATGACTAATAGATGTAACTTCGAACTTGAAAAGGCAGAACGTCGTGCACACATCGTTGATGGTTTAATCAGTATGATTTCCATTCTTGATGCTGTTATTCAAACGATTCGTAATTCAATTAACAAACGTAATGCTAAAGAAAACATTATGGCTAATTACAAGTTCACAGAAATTCAAGCAGAAGCCATTGTTAATTTACAATTATATCGTTTAACTAATACAGATATTTTTGAACTTCGTAAAGAAGCTAATGAATTGGATCAATTAATTAGAAAACTTCATCATTTACTTGATAGCGAAAAAGCAATGATGAGAGCAATCAAAGATGATTTAAATCAAACAAAAGAATTACTCGACATTGAACGTAAGACAATGATCGAAGATGAAGTTGAAGAATTACAAGTAGCTAAAGAAGAATTGATATCTAAAGATGAATGCGTCATCATTGTGACAAGTGAAGGCTATATCAAACGTATGAGTAAAAAAGCTTATGCATCTCTTCAAATGTCTGATGAAGAACAAACAAAAGTTAAAGATGGTGATATTGTTACTGATATTTACGAATGCTTTACTACTGATGTTTTAATTCAATTTACTGATTTGGGTAATTATGTTTACCTTCCAATTTATAAAATTCCTGAATGTAAACATAAAGATATTGGTATCCATATTTCAACTTTAATTGGTATGGAAAACAATGAAAAAGTTATCTTCTCAACAATTGTTGATGATTTTAGCAAAGACAAATATGCATTGATTGCGACGAAAGATGGATTAATTAAACGTATTAAATTATCTAATCTTGAAGTAAATCGTTTCTCAAAAGTTTTGAAAGCTACAAAACTACGTGAAGGCGATAAAGTTGTTAGTGCTGATATTTGCACTGGTGAAGATTGTGAAGTTGTTGTTGCAACCAAGGAAGGTTACATGAACCGTTATGATGC
>DBWT01000052.1:0-2169 GCA_002309035.1 Caryophanales bacterium UBA1231
CATTTGATCTTGAATTTAAAACTGATAATATAGGATTATTTGAATATTCATTGATGAACTTCAATAATCTTGGTTATCATATTGAAGAATTACATTTAGATTTACATAAGGAAAAAGAAAACATCATTGAAACTGAATATGAATCTAAATTTAAAGATGAAAAACCTATATACTTTGTGAGGGTTACTAAATGAAAGTATATGTTGGATCGACAAATTTAGTAAAAGTAAATGCTGTTAAAAATATAATGGAACCCCTTGGTTTTGAAGTAATTGGTTTAGACGTTAAATCATTAGTATCTAATCAACCTAAAACACTAGAAGAAACTTATCTAGGTGCAAGAAATAGAGCAATGAACTTACCCAGTGATGGTATACGTATTGGTTTAGAAGCAGGTGTTTATAAAATAGGTGATAAATTGTTATTATCTAATTTTGGTGTTTTAATCGATGAAAACAACAATGAATATATATCATCAGGTTATCAAATTGAATTACCAAAAATAATCGAAGATGCAATATACACAGATGGTTTAGAATTAAGTGATGCGATGGAAAGAAACTACAATATGATTGATATTAAACATCATGGTGGTGCAATTTCCTATTTCACATATGGAATGGTTAAAAGAATTGAAATATTTGAAGCTATTACCAAAATGCTTTATGGTGAATATTTAAGAGGTAAAAATAAATGAAAGGATTAATCTTAATTTCCAAAGGCTTTGAAGAAAGCGAAGCTATTATCACAATTGATTTATTAAGAAGAGCAGGTCTTACAATTGATTTAGTATCTGTTGATAAAGAATTAGAAGTTTATTCTGCTCACAATATTCAAATTATTTGTGAATACAAAATATCACAAGTTAAGTTAAATGAATATGACTTTTTAGTAATTCCTGGTGGTAAAGCTGTTTTTGATACACATCTAAATAGTTTAACTGTAAAATCAATTGTTGAATATTTTATGAATCAAGGGAAATTGGTTGCATCAATCTGTGCTGCACCAATGGTTCTTGGTAAATATAAATATTTAAAAGGTAAGAATTATGTATGCTTTCCAGGCTGTGAAAGTAGCGAATTTGAAGGTAACTTACAAAATCAAAATGCTGTTGTTGATGGTAATATTATTACTTCTAAAGCATGTGGTACAACATTTGAATTTGCATATGAAATCATCAAGTATTTAATTGATGATGTTACAGCAAGAAAAACTATAAATTCTGTTTATTATCAATTTACACCAAAAAGCAATTAAAATTTGCTATAATAATGTATAAATATATATGTTGATTTGGAAGAATAAAGTATAGAAAATTTAGACAGGAAAAAAGAAACGCGACTGAAAGTTCTTTATAAATTGTTACTTTATGTTCACCCAAGGAGTATACGTTCATCTTGCGTTAAAAGAGTAATGAGGAACAACAATTATTGTTGTTTAAATTAAGGTGGTACCACGAGAAATTCGTCCTTAAAGATATAAGTATGAAGCTTATTCTTTAAGGCTTTTTTTATAGAGGAGGAAAGTTATGAAAGAAGTACTACAAACAATGTTAGAAGAAGCAAAAGCTGTTATTGATAAATGTAATAGCCAAGCAGAATTAAATGATAAAAAAGCATTCTATTTAGGTAAAGCAAGTCCGCTTAATCAATTCATGAAGCAAATGGCAACACTATCAGCTGATGCTAAAAAAGAATTGGGCATGAAGATCAATAGTTTTAAAACACAAATTGAAGAGATTATTCAAAATCGTCGTGAAGCTATTGAAAGAGCTCAAGTAGAAATGAAACTTAAGGCAGAAACAATCGACGTAACAATGCCTGGTTATTCTTTCAAGGATGGTTCTATTCATCCACTTACAAAGATTATTGAAGAAATTGAAGACATCTTCGTAGGGCTTGGATATACTGTTGAAGTAGGACCTGAAGTTGAAACTGATGAATATAATTTTGAAATGTTAAATGTTCCAAAAGGACATCCAGCACGCGACATGCAAGATTCATTTTATATTACTGATACAACTTTGCTTCGTACACAAACATCAGCAGTTCAAGTTAGAACATTGCTTAAAATGAATGGTAAACCTGTTAAAATTATTTGTCCAGGAAGAACATATCGAAGAGACGATGACGATGCGACACACTCACATCAATTTATGCAGATTGAATG
>DBWT01000052.1:2212-5036 GCA_002309035.1 Caryophanales bacterium UBA1231
TGGTTGAAAAGATGTTCGGTAATACAAGAAAGATTAGATTCCGCCCATCTTACTTCCCATTCACTGAACCATCTGTTGAAGTAGATGTTAGCTGCTTTAAATGTGAAGGAAAAGGATGTCCTATTTGTAAAAACTCTGGTTGGATTGAAATCTTAGGTGCAGGTATGGTTCATCCAAATGTTTTAAAGATGTGTGGTTATGATCCTGAAAAATATCGTGGCTTTGCCTTTGGTGTAGGTGTTGAACGTTTGGCAATGCTTCGTTATGGTATCGACGATATTCGTAATTTTTACACGAATGATGTAAGATTCTTACATCAATTCAAGAAAGGAGAATAATATGAAAATCTCTTATAAATGGTTAAAAGAATTAGTTGATTTAGATAATATTTCATATGAACAATTAGTAAAAGATTTATCACTTTACATTGTTGAAGTCGATGAAATTTCTCATCTAACATATGGAACAAATCTTGTGACTGCAAAAGTTCTAACATGCGTTGATCATCCTAATAGTGATCACTTACATATATGTGAAGTAGACACAGGAAGTGAAAAACTTCAAATTGTTTGTGGTGCTCCAAATGTCAAAGCAGGACAAACAATTATTCTCGCATTGCCAGGTGCCAAACTTCTTGGCGGTGAAATCAAAAAGGGAGTTATTCGTGGTGTCGAATCTAATGGTATGATATGCTCACTTCAAGAGCTAGGTCTTGAACATAAGTTCGTTCCAAAAGAATATCAAGATGGTATCTATTATTTTAAAGAAGATGTTCCGCTAGGAATTAATCCTTTGGAATATTTAGGACTTGATGATGAAATCATCGATTTAGGCCTTACTCCTAATAGAATGGATTTAATGTCAATGTATGGTGTATCTAGAGATGTTGCAGCATTATACAAAAGAGATCACTACTTTGAAAACTGTCAATTACAAGAAGGTAATAGAAAGATTAGTGAAGATTTAGAAGTAGAAGTAACAAGTGATAAATGCATTATGTATAATGCACGTGTTATAAGAAATGTCAAAATCAAAGAAAGTCCTGATTTTATCAAAACACGTTTAATGGCATCAGGCATTAGACCTATTAATAATGTTGTTGATATTACAAATTACTGTTTAATGCTTTTTGGTCAACCACTTCATTCATTTGATTTAGATAAATTGGGTGGTAAGATTTTAGTAAGAGATGCATATGATGGTGAAAAAACAGCAACACTTGATGGTATCGAAAGAACACTAAACAATAATGATTTAGTCATCACTGATGGTAAAGAAATTAGTTGTATCGCTGGAATCATGGGCTGTTCAAACACTGGTGTTGACGACAACACAACAAATATAGCTTTAGAAGCAGCCATCTTTGATCCACTTTCAGTTAGAAAAACATCATCTAAAATTGGTTTAAGAAGTGACTCATCTTCAAGATTTGAAAGAGGTGTTGACTTAAATCAAACAATTGAATGTTTAAACTATGCTTCATACTTAATCACAAAATATGCGGATGGTGTTATTGATAATGGTATCATCACTAAAGGCCTTACACATATTGATGATAAAGTTATTGAAATATCACTAAATGATTTAAAGAAATATCTAGGTGTTGATCTAACAGTTGAAAAGGTTACAGAAATCTTTGAAAACCTTGAATTTTCAGTAGATGTTCAAAATGAAAACTTTAAGGTTAGTGTTCCAAATCGCAGAATGGATATAACAGTTAAAGCTGATTTAGTTGAAGAAGTTGCCCGTTTTTATGGCTATGAAAACCTCAATATGACTCTTCCAAAGATGTCTAATGAAGGTTATCTATCAATTGCTCAACAAAGAGAAAGAACAATTAGAAAGACTTTATCAACATTAGGTTTAAACGAAACAATTACTTATACATTAGTATCTGATGAAACAAATGAAGAATTCCCAATTCTTTATGGACCAGATGATCAAAATGTAACATTACTTCATCCTATGAGTGAAGAACATAAAACTTTAAGAAGAAGTATTATTCCATCTTTAATTGATGTTTTAAAATATAACGTTGCTCGTAAAATAACAGATGTTGCTCTATTTGAATTAGGCACTATTTACCATCAAACAAAGGAAAATGAAGTAGTCCAAGAAAATGTTTTAGGTATTGTTTTAAGTGGTAAGTTTAGTGGTAACAATTGGCAAGGTGGTAAAACAAAAGTTGATTTCTACTTAGCCAAAGGAATAATTGAAACAATTGGTACTAAACTAGGTCAAAAATTTAGTTTTGTTAAAGTTGAAGAAACATATGATAATATCCATCCTGGTCGTTCTGCATACATTAAGTTCCAAAATGAAATCGTAGGTGCAATTTATGCTTTACACCCTAAATTCACACAAACACAAGAAATTGATGATACATATGTTGTTGAACTTAAACTTGATAAACTTTACAATCAAAAGAAGAAGACAGAAAAGTTTGTTCCAATCGTTAAAAAACCAATGGTTATTCGTGATATTGCATTATTAATGGATAAACAAGTTCAAGTAGGCGAAATCATTGATTTAATATACAAACAAGCTAAAGCATTGATTACTAATGTAGAAGTATTTGATTTATTTGAACCACCTCTACTTATTAATCAAAAGAGTGTTGCTTTAAAACTTTATTTTGAATCAGAAGAAGGATTAACAGATCAAATAATCAATGATCAAATCAATAAAATCTTAACTCTTGTTGAAAATAAGTTTGGAGCAAAATTAAGATAATGAAGAAACAAACAAAAAAGAATATTCAAAAGTTGAAAAAACAAAATCCTGGTCTTTATGTAGTAATAGTTGTAATTTGTCTTTTAATTGT
>DBWT01000052.1:5135-11526 GCA_002309035.1 Caryophanales bacterium UBA1231
GATGCGATATATATAAAAGTCAATGATATTGATATTTTGGTTGATGCTGGTTCACGTCAATACAGTGCACAATCAATCAATAACTATTTAGATCAATATGTTGAAGACAACACATTAGAATATGTTATAGCAACCCATGCCGATCAAGATCATATTGCGGGATTCGTTGGCACAACAAGCATCGAGGGAGTCTTTGATCACTATACTATTAATACATTAATTGATTTTAATTTATCCAATAAAGAACAAAAAGAGGCAAGCTTAATTACGAAATATTACAATAAAAGAGAATCTTGTATTCAAAAAGGAATGAAACACTATACAGCATTAGATTGTGTTAATGAAACAAATGGGGCTAGTAAAATCTATCAGTTAAGTGAAGATACTACGTTAGAAATACTTTACAATTATTTCTATGAGCACAAATCTAGCAAGGAAAACAATTATTCCGTTTGCTTTATGTTGACACAAGCAGAAAGATACTTCTTATTTACTGGTGATTTAGAAGAAAAAGGTGAAGAGTATTTAGTTGAATATAATGATTTGGTTCCTGTTGAACTATTTAAAGCAGGTCATCATGGTTCACCAACATCATCTACTTCTACATTACTTGAAGTTATTCAACCAAAAGTTGTCGTAGTTACATGCTGTGCAGGAAGTGAAGAATATACAACAGAAAAAGATAATCAATTTCCATCTCAAGCCTTTATTGATCGTATTAAACCATATACTAATTTAGTATTTGTGACTAATATGATTGATGGTGATTCATATAAAGCTATGAATGGTAATGTGATAATTAATTCAACAAAGAGTTTTCAAATTGTTTGTACTAATAATGATATAACACTTTTTGAAACAGAATGGTTTAAACAAAACCGCAAATAGAAAGGATGAACAAAATGAAAAAAATAATAATTATGTTTATGGTTTTTTGCCTTTCATTCATGATTTGTTCTTGTGATTCTAGTAAGCCAAGTGTTGAACCAACTCCAGGTCCATCAAACACTGAACCACAAGAAGAATACATCAAAGATGTGACTATTGTAAATACTGATGTAAATAGTATCACAATTGATAATTTAGAGATGAAAGTGCCTACAGAAATCAAATCAAGTATTAATTTAATTGAAGACATTCAAAGTATATATATAAAATGGGAATCAGATCATCCTGAAATTTTAAATGATAGTGGATGTCTATTTGTTCCTGAACAAAATACTGACATTGTTCTTACTGCTCATTTATCAACTGGCGATAAAGAACGTACATTAACATACAATTTAACTGTTAATGTTGATCCATCTGATCAATTTATGATGGCTTATAATGTTTTCAGCAGTAAAATTAAAAGCGCATATACTAAAAATGCGAGTCTTTATCAAATGACTTATCGACAACTAACTGGTGTATTTGAGTCAATGAATAAAGAAGTCATGGATGATACCGGTAAAATATATCAAACAGATTATAGCCAAGACTTAGTATTAAAACTTACAATCACAAATACAGAAACAGAAGAAGTAAGAGAGTATTATATTATGAGCCAGGTAAGTGAATATTCAAATAATTCATATATTTCTTTAATTAGCGAATGGGTTGAAGAAAAAGTTAATTTATTAGCACTTGGTGAAATTGATAAATTACCAACAAAACATGAATTATATGAATCTCATATTGAATGGGTTGGTGGTTTAAAGACTTTCATTTCTAGTGATGGCTATATCATCAAACCAATAGAAAAAGTTAATGATACTATTAATTGTAAAATCACTTATGGTGATACGACAATTTCAAAATCATATAAATTAAAAAATTATGGTGGAGCAACCGAAGAAGAATTCTTAGATCAATTCTTAGAATTCATTATGCCAAAGAATATCATTGCGCATCACAACTATGTTAAATATAATGTCAATGATTATTATTTCCATAGTCAAGTTGAATGTCAAGAAGGCGGTGTATTAAATCTTCTTACTGGTAAAGAACTTGAAGTTGATATGACTTACTATAACGATGTTTTCAAAAATCGTGATGAAGGCAAATTCCAAAATAGAATATGGAGTAATTACTATCATCGCTCTGTCGGTAATGGTGTATCACAAAGTGATTTAGATGCTATTTTTGGTGAAGGCTATGTTATTCCAAATGATGACAATATTTTCTGGATTGTTATTCATGAAAGTGGTATGGCAAGACCTAATGAAGATGCTAAATGCTTAGCTGTTGGTCAAATCAATAATTTATATAATACATCTGGTTATCGTAGTGCTTCATGGCATTATCAAGTTGATGATGGTGTAATATATCAATCATTCCCAGAATCAATTGAAGCATGGCATGCTGGTGGTAATTATGGAGGAGGTCCTCATTGGCCATATGGTAATACAAATAGTATTGGTATTGAAATGTGTATTAATGCTGATGGCAACTATGATGGTGCTTTACATATGGACACAAAGCTAGTAGCTAATCTTCTTTATAAATACAATCTTCAAATCGAAAACGTAGCGCGACATTATGATTTCGCTGGTAAGAACTGTCCTGCATATATGAATGATACACTTCGTTGGGATGAATTCAGACAATATGTTAATATGGAATTATATGCTATTAAGTATTTAAGAAATGCTGAAGTAACATGGACAGTATCTAATTTTGACACGTTATTCAAGAAAAGTGCTAATGAACTATATTATGCTAAAAAAGTAACAATTGAAACACCTGTTGAAATTACATTAGAAGTCACTAAAGGTGAATATCATTTTGAAAAAACAGTTACAGTTGTTCTTACTCCTGATGATATTGACTTAAGTGTTTGGGCAATTAATTAATATGAAAATTAAATATAGTAAAGAAGTCCAAGCTGCATTAAATAATCACACACCAATAGTAGCATTAGAATCAACAATTATTGCGCATGGCATGCCTTATCCAAAAAATCTTGAAGTAGCAAGACATTGTGAAGAAATTATAAAAAAAGAAGGTGCTGTTCCCGCAACGATTGCTGTAATAAATGGTGAAATATGCGTTGGTTTAAACGATGAAGATTTAATGCTTCTTGCATCATCAAAAGAAGTATTAAAACTTTCACGAAGAGATTTAAGCTATGGGGTTGCTTTCAAGAAACATGGTGCTACAACTGTTGCTGCCACAATGCTTATTGCTAAAGAAGCAGGTATTCCGCTTTTTGCAACCGGTGGTATTGGTGGTGTTCATCGTGGCGTTTCTGAAACTTGGGATATATCTCAAGATTTAGAAGAACTATCAACAACAAATGTCACTGTCGTATCAGCCGGTGCTAAATCGATTTTAGATCTATCTAAAACAATGGAATTTTTAGAAACCAAAGGTGTTCAAGTTGTTGGTTATAAAACTAATGAATTACCTGCCTTTTTCACAAGAAAAAGTGGTGTAGAAGTTCCACTTAGACTAGATTCACCAAATGATATAGCAAAACTCATCAAAACTAAAAATGAACTTGGAATTAACAATGCTATTTTAGTAGCTAATCCAATTGATGAACAATATCAAGTAGATTATGATTTAATCAATAAAGCAATCGAAGATGCTGAACAAGAAATGAAAAAACAAGGAATAAGTGGAAAGAAAGTAACACCATACTTACTTCAAAAAATCAATGAAATAACTAGTGGTGTAAGCTTAGAAGCTAATTGCCATTTAGTATATTCTAATTGTAGTCTTGCAGCAAGAATTGCAGTAGAATTAAACAAACTTGAAAGTAATAAATAAGATTAGATAAAAAAAATAGGATGATGAACAATTGTTCATCACCTTTTTTATTAAAAATAATATAGTATTTAAGTTTACAAAACAAACCATTTTTGATATAATAATACGAATGGAATTATTCCATCCTTGCTTTATACAAGATATAAAGCCAAATGACCATAAGGAGGTGTACTAAATGAAAAAATATGAAGTTATGTACATTATTCGTCCTGAAGTTGAAGAAGAAGCAAGAAAAGCTCTAATTGAAGAAATCAATGCTGCTTTTACATCAAATGCTTCAACAGTAGACAAAGTTGATGAATGGGGTATCCGTGATTTAGCCTATGAAATTGCTAAATGTCGTAAAGGATATTATGTACTTCTAAACGTAACAGCAACAGTTGAAGCTGTTAATGAATTCACACGTTTAGCAAATATTAAAGAAAATATTATTCGTCACATCGTTGTGGCTGAATAATTGGAGGGCTTATGAATCGCGCTATTTTAGTTGGAAGATTAACTAGAGACCCTGAATTAAGAAACACTAATAGCGGTGTTCCTGTTGCTTCATTTACTATTGCTGTTAACAGAACTTTTGCATCAGCAAGTGGTGAAAGAGAAGCAGATTTCATTAATTGTATTGCTTTTAATAAGCAAGCAGAAAATCTACAAAGATACATCAAAAAAGGTGGATTAGTAGGTGTTGAAGGGCGTATTCAAACAAGAAGTTATACTGCTCAAGATGGTTCAAAGAGATTTGTCACTGAAGTTGTTTGTGATAATGTTCATTTCTTAGAACCAAAAGGTACAGGTGCAAACCAAAATGCTTATCCAGCATATGATGATTTAACACCATATAATATGCCGCAACAACAAACAAAACAACCTAGTCCATATGATGATCTTCAAAATCAATATGACGTCAGTGATGACGATCTACCATTTTAGGAGGAATATATCATGGCTGTTTTTAAAAGACGTAAAAAAACTTGTTATTTTACAGAAAACAAGATTGAAAAGATTGATTGGAAAGATGCTGATTTACTAAGACATTATATCAGTGATCGTGGAAAAATCTTACCACGTAGAGTTACTGGTACAAAAGCTATTTATCAAAGAGAATTAGCAATCGCAATCAAACGTGCTCGTCACATGGCATTATTACCATTTGTTAGAGAATAATTGATTGTTGTTGTTAAAGCACAAAGCCAAAGCTCTACATGAATACAAAAATGTCATGCACAGTAGCTCGGCTCATGCTTAGCACAATAACAAGTAAATAACAAGAAATAGATCATGCAAGAAGCATGGTCTTTTTTTACACATCAGATATTTATGCACGTGTGTTTATTGTAAAAATGATATCATTGTGATATACTTTTAATACGTATTCTTACAAAGAGGTAAACTATTATGAAAAAAAAGATATTGCTTATTTCCATTAGTTTAATATGTTTAGTCTCATTAGCTATATTAATTCCATTCATAGTTTTAAACGTTAAAACAACTAACTTAAAAGTAGATTATGAATATTTAAAGTTGGATGAGAATTATAAAGATGAAGTTAAAGTAGAAGATATCAATCTAGTTAGTCAAAAGATATCTTGTGGATATGCATGCATTGAAATGGTTTCTACATTTTATGGTTCAATAGTAAGTGAAGATGATTTAGATAGTAAAAACAAGACTATATCTACATCTTCTTCAAATGGTTTTTTAAAAGAAATAAATGCATCAATTCCAAATAAGGAATTTGTAATGCATTCATATTTGAAAAACGATGAACTATTAAAAGAAATTTATAGTTCATTAAAAAAAGGTAATCCAGTAGTTATCGAATGGGCTGCTAAATATGAAGAGGGGTGGACTTTGCATTTTTCAGTTGTTAGTGGTTTAGATATTAAAAATGATAAAGTGACTATTTATAATCCATATGGCTATATTGAACAAATATCTTTAGACGAATTCATTAGTAGAATGTCATTTAGCGCTTATCAAAAAATGCCACTATTTCTAAATTTTGGATTTGCATTTGGTGCATTTAGAAAAAATACTATTTTTTATGCATTATGATAATTAATAAACTATTAGAGGAATAATATGAAAGCAACTATAGCTAGTGTTAAAACAAGTAAATAACAAGAAATAGATCATGTAAAAAGCATGGTCTTTTTTTACGCTTTTGGGTTATAAAGAACCCAATAGATTGAAAAAGTATGTGGATTTGTGATATAATAAGCAAAAAGGCGTTGCTTATATGGAAATAAAATATATAGAATTACGAACTGGTTATCCGAATCAAGAAGGTCCAGCTTGGATTGGCAAAGTAAAAGTGTCTAAATCTGGTAAAACAATCTATTTCAATGATCATGCATTTCAAAAGTATCATGGTGTTTGTGCCAATTATATTGATATTGAAACTGGAGAAGAATATTGGATCTCAAGTGTTAAAAAGAATGGTTGTGATAGACATTGGGCTGGAAAGGGAAAGATAACAATTGATTGTAAAGTCGTCGATTATTATTTATCAATTGTAGAATTCAGTAAATTAGATGATACAAAATATGATGTGGTTGATATTGCTGACTCATTTCCTATTGAACGAGTAAAAGCTTTGTTGAATGAAACAATAAACTAAATACTATAGAACAAATAAGCA
>DBWT01000021.1:0-2996 GCA_002309035.1 Caryophanales bacterium UBA1231
TTAAAAGAAATTAGTGCTGAAATTGGTGCTAATTACGATATATTACATCAGGATTATCAAATTATTGAAAAACTTGATTTAATATTTAGTAAAGCAAATTTAGGTATCCGTCTTAATGGTAGTCGCGTTAAAGTTAATGATAAAGGGATAATGGAGATTTATAATTGTTACCACCCATTATTGAATGTTAGTCATATAGTTACTAATAATATTATTATTGGTAAAGATTATAAAGGTATAATAATAACTGGACCAAATACTGGTGGTAAAACTGTTCTTTTAAAAACTATTGGTTTACTTTCTTTAATGGTAAAATTTGGATTATTGATTCCAGCAAGTCCAGATAGTAATGTCGCAATTTTTGATGAAATATATGCTGATATTGGTGATGAACAGTCAATATCGCAAAATTTATCCACATTTTCAAGTCATTTAAAAAATGTTAAAGAAATAATGGATAATGTGACTAATAATTCACTTGTATTACTTGATGAATTAGGTAGTGGTACTGATCCTGAAGAAGGTAGTGCTCTTGCTATTGCGATATTTGATTATTTGATTAATAAGAAATCACTTGTTATAGCATCATCACATTATGCGGAACTTAAAGTTCATGCATTTGAAAATGATAATATAATTAATGCTAGTGTTGAATTTGATGTTGAAACATTAAAACCAACATATAAATTACTTATCGGTGTACCTGGTGAAAGTAATGCTTTAAAAATATCTAGAATATTAGGCATTCCTGATGAAATTATTGATAAAGCTGAAAATTATGTTTTTGAAAAAAATGATGATTTAAAAATAACGTTAGATAAATTATCTAACCAATCACATTTACTTGAAAAGAAATTAAATGAATTACGTGATAAAGAATATAAATTAAAACAAAAACGTGATGAAATTAATAAAATAAAAGAAGAAACATATCATGAAAAAAATAAAATAATTGAAGAAGCCAAAAAAGAAGCGGATGAGATTATTAAAAAATCAATGACTAAAATTGATGATTTAATGGATGAACTTAATTCAATGAAATTAAAAGAAACAAAAGTTCATGAAATCGCTAAAATTAAACATGATATTAAAGAATTAAAAGACATTACAAATATTGAATCAAGTGCTTTTCCTGTTGATTATGAAATTAAAGTAGGCGATAATGTATTTGTGAAAATGTATAACGCTAGTGGTAAGGTTTTAAGAATTAATAAAAATCGTTACGAAATTGGTATTGGTAATGCTTTAGTTACGGTAAAAAAAGAAGATTTAGAGCCGACTAAAGAAGAAGTTAAAGAAAACTTAATTAAATCAACCCATACTTTTACTGCTCGTAAAACGGTAAAAAGTAGTCTTGATTTAAGAGGGTTAAGGTATGAAGATGCCGATCCTGAAATAGATAATTATTTAAATGAAGCATATTATGCTGGACTTAAAAATGTTTCTATTATTCATGGATTTGGTACTGGTGTAATTCGTGAACTAGTGCAAACAAAACTTAGAAAATCTAGGTATGTTGATAGTTTTCGTTATGGAGGACAAAATGAAGGAGGTAATGGTGTCACAATTGTGACATTTAAAGAAAAATGATTAAACAAATTAATGAAAAAGCTTTTAATGAACTTGTAAAAGGTAAAGAAGGATTAGTCGTTATTGATTTCTTTGCGACTTGGTGTGGACCATGTAGAATGCTTGCCCCAGTTGTTGAAAATGCGGCTAATCAATTAACTGATGTAACATTTTATAAGATTGATGTCGATGAAAACCAAGAACTTGCTGGTAGCTTTGGTATTTCATCTATTCCATGTTTAATTCTTTTTAAGGATGGCGTCGCAAAATCAAGAATTCTTGGTTATCGCCCTTTAAATGACATTGTTAACTGGATTAATGATAATAAATAATAATCAGTTCTCGTTTTTACGAGAACTTTTTATATATACTTAATTATTGACTTTTAAGGGCTTTTTTGATATAATTATTAGTCGAAAATAGTATGTTTTAAGAAGGTGAACGATTATGAAAATTGTAATAATCGGCGATGGAAAAGTAGGACGTGCAATTGTTGAACATACAGTTCAAGAAGGGCATACTGTCATAGTCATCGATAAAAATCCTAAAATCATTGAACAAATAGTTGATTTATATGATGTTATGGGTGTAGCAGGTAATGGAGCAAACATCGACATTCAAAAGAATGCTGGTGTTGATAAAGCTGATTTAGTTGTTGCGGCAACATCAAGCGATGAAACAAATATTTTGTGTTGTTTGGTTGCTAGAAAATTGGGAGCTAAACAAACTATTGCCCGTGTTCGTGATTATGATTATTATAAACAAATTCATATATTACAAGAAGATTTAGGACTTGCCATGACACTAAATCCAGAACTTGAAGCCGCAAACGAAATTATGAAAATAATTAGTTTCCCACAAGTCAATCGTATGGATAGTTTCGCTAATGGTAACGTCGATTTGGTGGAAATGTTTGTTCCGGAAGGTTCAAAATTAATTGGTGAATCTTTATATTCATTACACAAAAAATATGATGTAAATAGCTTAGTTTGTGCTGTACAACGTGATAATGAAGTATTTATTCCAAAAGGAAATTTCACTCTTCAAGCAAAGGACAAGATCCATATGACAACTGGATCTAGTGAAGTTAGAGGTTTCTTAACAAAAATGGGAATGAATGTTAGTAAACTTAAAAATATCTTAATTATTGGTGGTGGCAAAATAGCCTTATATTTAGGTGAAAAACTAATCGCTAATAAATATAAAGTTAAGATTATTGAAAGTGATCAAATACGTTGTCAAGAATTAAGCCAATTACTTCCTGAAGCTACAATCATTCATGGTGATGGAACTGATCAACGAATATTAGAAGAAGAAGGAATTAAAACAACAGATGCTATTGTTTCTTTAACTGGTATAGATGAAGAAAACATCATTATTGCAATGTATGCAAATAAAATGAATGTTCATAAAATTATTACTAAAGT
>DBWT01000021.1:3047-5021 GCA_002309035.1 Caryophanales bacterium UBA1231
CCAAAAGAATTAACTGCATCACGTATTGTTAGTTATATTCGTGCATTAAATAATTCTCGTGGTAATAATGTTATAACATTATATAAACTTGTTAATAATAAAGTTGAAGCTTTAGAATTTTTAGCAAAAGAAAATTCTAAAATCTTAAATAAAAAATTACGTGACTTAAAATTAAAAGATAATGTCTTAATCGGTGCTATTATTCGTAATAACGAAGTTATAATTCCAAGCGGTGAAGACATGCTTATGCTTAATGATAGCGTAATTGTTGTAACAACAAATTCATATTTAGATGACTTATCAGAAATCTTAGCATAAGGAGTTTAATTATGAATTATGCCGTTATTAAAAATCTAATAGGTAAAATAATGGTATTAACTGGCCTATTGATGATTTTACCATTACTTGTTGCTATAATTTATGTAGAAGGCATTAGAAACATTCTAGCTTTTCTTATTCCAATTGTAGTGATGGTTGGTTTAGGTTTCTTACTTAGTTTTAGGAAACCTAAAGATGGTAAAATATTACCTCGTGATGGACTTGTTATAGTTGGTTTATCATGGCTTGTTATATCATTATTAGGTTCGATTCCTTTTATGGTATCTAAAGAAATCCCTAATTTCTTTGATGCATTTTTTGAAATATCATCAGGTTTTACAACAACTGGTGCATCAATCTTAGGAAATGGTATCAAAATCGAATCATTAAGTCATAGTATTTTGTTCTGGCGTAGCTTTTCACACTGGATTGGTGGAATGGGTATTCTAGTATTTATCCTTGCCATTATTCCCGAAAGTAAAGAAGGCTCATCAATGCACATTTTACGTGCTGAAAGCCCAGGACCTACTGTTGGTAAACTCGTATCAAAAATGCGCGTTACCAGTCGTATTTTATATTTAATCTATATCTTTTTAACAATTACTGAAATATTATTTTTATATTTAGGTCCCGATAAAAAGATGGATTTATTTAGTTCGATAGTTTATACATTTGGTACTGCTGGTACTGGTGGTTTTGCAATATCTTCAACAAGCTTAGAATATTATTCAGCTTATTCCCAATATGTTATTGCGACATATATGATAATATTTGGTATTAATTTTAGTGTTTATTATTTAATTATAATTGGTAATGTAAAAGAAGCTTGTAAAAATGAAGAATTGTGGGTATATCTTGGTATCGTATTCTTAGCTATATTAATAATCTTTATTAATATTTATCCATTATATCATAATGCGGAAACAGCATTCCGCCTCGCTTATTTCCAAACTGCATCTATCGCTTCAACTACTGGTTTTACAACCACAAATTATGATGCGACATGGCCGGTTATGGCTAAGAGCGTGCTAATTATTTTAATGTTTATTGGTTCCTGCGCTGGTTCAACTGCCGGTGGTATCAAGGTTAGTCGTATGATTACTCTAGCTAAATCATCAGTTCGTAAGATTGGTAGTATTGTTAATCCGAGAAGAGTAAAAGTATTATATGTTAATGGTAAAGAAATGGATGATGACACGATTGAAGGCGTTCAAAGTTTCTTTATTGTATATTTATTCTTTATGGCCTTCTGTACATTATTAATTAGTATTGATGGTTTTGATTTTCAAACTAATTTTACAGCATCTCTAGCCTGTATTAGTAATATCGGACCAGGTTTAGGCCTTGTTGGTCCTTATGGAAATTATTCAATGTTTAGTAGTTTTTCTAAAGTTATATTATCAATAGAAATGATTGCTGGTCGTCTTGAATTATTCCCTATTCTAATATTATTTAGTCCAAAAACTTGGAAAAAACAAGTTTAAATTTATTAAAGATAAAAAAAGTATAAAATAAATGTAAATTTAAAAAGGAGAGAATTATGGAATTTACAAAACAAGTACAAGAAATGTGCAAAGTTAATTGCGGCGCTTGTCATGGATGTGCTCCTATCCCTCAAGAAGGTAAATGGACATATTCTAAAGAAATTAAAGACAT
>DBWT01000021.1:5100-5765 GCA_002309035.1 Caryophanales bacterium UBA1231
ATTGAAACATTAGGATGCTCTGGTATGACACATTCAGCAGCAATGGCTGGTGAAGCATTAGTTGGTAGAACATTACTTGAAGCAGTTAACACTGACCTCGTTTGTGATGCGATTAACACAGCAATGCGTGAATTATTCTTACAAATCATTTATGGACGTACTCAAAGTGCATTCTCAGAAAATGGTTTACCAATTGGTGCTGGCTTAGAAGACTTAGGTAAAGGATTACGTAGCCAAATTGGTACAATTTATTCAACTAAAGAAAAAGGACCTAGATATCTTGAACTTACTGAAGGTTATATCAATCGTCTTGCTTTAGATGAAAATGGTGAAATTATTGGTTATGAATATTTCAGTTTAGGTAAATTCACTGACTTTTTAAAGAAAGGTCTTAAGGCAGACGAAGCTTTAGAAAAAGCTAAAGGTACTTATGGACGTTTTAGTGATGGTGTCAAATATATTGACCCACGTCAAGAATAGGAGGATATTATGGCACTATTTGAAAGTTACGAAAGAAGAATTAATCAAATTAATAAATGTTTAAATGAAAATGGTATTGCATCACTTGAAGAAGCTAAAGCATTATGTGATAATGCTGGTGTTAATGTTTATGAAATCGTTAAAGGCATTCAACCAATTTGTTTTGAAAATGCATGTTGGGCTTA
>DBWT01000021.1:5832-6050 GCA_002309035.1 Caryophanales bacterium UBA1231
GTTGGTTTACAATCATTCTGTATTCCTGGTTCAGTTGCGGATGATCGTAAAGTTGGTTTAGGTCATGGTAATTTAGGCGCAATGTTACTATCAGAAGAAACAAAATGTTTCTGTTTCCTTGCTGGTCACGAATCATTTGCGGCCGCTGAAGGCGCAATTGGTATTGCGAAAAAAGCTAATAAAGTTCGTAAGGAACCATTAAGAGTTATCTTAAACGG
>DBWT01000021.1:6134-6837 GCA_002309035.1 Caryophanales bacterium UBA1231
AAATCGTTAAAGAAACTAAATATGGATCTAACCCTGATAGACTAGCTGTACGTTGTTATGGCGCTGATGATGTTAGAGAAGGTGTTGCAATTATGCACTTAGAAGGTGTTGATGTATCAATTACTGGTAATTCAACTAACCCTACTCGTTTCCAACATCCAGTTGCTGGAACATATAAGAAAGAATGCGTAGAACTTGGTAAGAAGTATTTCTCAGTTGCATCAGGTGGTGGTACTGGTCGTACACTTCATCCAGATAATATGGCAGCTGGTCCTGCTTCATATGGTATGACTGATACAATGGGTCGTATGCATAGTGATGCTCAATTTGCTGGATCTTCATCAGTTCCTGCTCACGTAGAAATGATGGGCTTAATCGGTATGGGNNATGGGTAACAATCCTATGGTTGGTGCAACTGTTGCCGTAGCTGTATCTGTTTCTGAAGCATTAAATAAATAAAAAATAAAGAGAATTTCTTATGAAATTCTCTTTTTTATAAATTATATAATTCATTTACAGCTTTTAAATAATCAATTTCTGGTGTATAACCGATTTTAACTTCTTTACCAATTTCTTCAATTTTTTCAAAGGTGATACTCTTTCGTTCTGGATTGTCATAATATTTAATAAATTCTTTAATATCAATAATAAATATTCTCTCTAATGTCTTAAAAAATATTATTACAAAAGCAATTCCACCATG
>DBWT01000021.1:6992-9046 GCA_002309035.1 Caryophanales bacterium UBA1231
GCACTACTACGTTTAGGATAATCAACTTTTACAATTTGAACAGGTGTTGGTTTTTTATAAATATATGCAATATCACGATTACGATAAAATTCATTTGATCTATTTAATGCATGTTCAAAAACCATTCCACGATGATCAAAATGTTGATCAACTTTAGTTTTGTTGGTTTGATTTAATTTTATGTCTTTATTAACATTTGGAGTTGGATATTTTATTTTCATTATACTAATTCCTTTTAAATTATTTTATCATAAATAATGAAAAAAGTCATTAAAGAATATTTTAATTTTAGCCATTTTTTGATATAATATTACTATTATTAGATGAGGTAGATTATTATGAATGAAAATCCTCAAAAATTTGTTCGTAATTTTTCCATAATTGCGCATATTGATCATGGCAAGTCAACTCTTGCTGACAGAATCTTAGAGCTTACTAATACTGTTGAGAAACGGGATATGCAAGATCAAATCTTAGATTCGATGGAACTAGAACGAGAACGAGGAATTACGATTAAACTAAATGCGGTTGAATTACAATATAAAGCTAAAGATGGTGAAACTTACACATTCCATCTTATTGATACTCCTGGGCATGTCGATTTTACTTATGAAGTTTCCCGTAGTCTCGCCGCTTGTGAAGGCGCAATTTTAGTTGTTGATGCAACTCAAGGAATAGAAGCTCAAACACTCGCAAATGTATATCTTGCGATGGATAATAATTTAGAGATTATTCCAGTAATTAATAAAATCGATTTACCAAGTGCTGATCCGGAGATGGTTAAAGAAGAAATCGAAACAGTTATTGGTATTGATGCAAGCGATGCATTACTTTGTAGTGCTAAAACTGGTGAAGGTGTTTTAGATATATTAGAAGCGATTGTAAAAAGAATACCTGAACCAAGTGGCGATATTAATAAACCATTAAAGGCTTTAATATTTGATTCATATTATGATCAATACAGAGGTGTTATTCCATTAGTTCGTATCATTGATGGAAAAGTTAAAACTGGTGATAAGATTTATACAATGGGTACTAATGCCACATTTGAAGTTACAGAAGTTGGTGCTTATGGACCAAAAGAATTTAAAAAACCTTATTTAGAAGCTGGCGATGTTGGTTTTATTGCGGCATCTGTTAAAGATATTAAATATATCCATGTTGGTGATACGATTACACTAGCTGAAAATAAAACAGAAGTTGCACTACCAGGTTATAAACATTTAAATCCAATGGTATTCTGTGGAATGTATCCAATTGATAATGCTAAATATGGTGAACTTAAAGAAGCATTAGAAAAATTAAAATTAAATGANNTCCCTCGTTTTTGAACCAGAAAACAGTCAAGCTTTAGGATTTGGTTTCCGTGTTGGCTTTTTAGGATTACTTCATATGGATATAATTCAAGAACGAATTGAACGTGAATTCAATCTTGATTTAATTGCGACTGCTCCATCAGTTAATTATCATGTAACTCTAACAAATGGCGAGGTTCTATCAATTGAAAATCCATCATTTATGCCCGATCCTTCAAGTGTTAAATACATTGAAGAACCATACGTTACCGCTACCATTATGACACCATCAGAATATGTTGGTCCAATTATGGAATTATGTCAAGCAAAACGGGGAATATATCAAGATATGAGTTATCTTGATGCTAAACGTGTTACATTAACTTATGAAATGCCACTTTCAGAAATAGTATTTGATTTCTTTGATAAATTAAAGAGTGGAACTAAAGGTTATGCTTCCTTTGATTATCAAATATCAAGTTATAAACAGTCAAAACTAGTGAAGATGGATATTTTAGTCAATGGTGCTAAAGTTGATGCTTTATCAGTTATTTGTCATGCTGATGATACCTATCGCCGTGGTAGCCTCGTTACGAGAAAATTAAAAGAATTATTACCAAGACAAATGTTTGAAGTTCCAATTCAAGCGGCGATTGGTGGTAAAGTAATCGCAAGAACTAATGTTAAAGCTTTACGTAAAGACGTTCTTGCTAAATGTTATGGTGGAGATATCTCCCGTAAGAAGAAACTTTTAGAGAA
>DBWT01000021.1:9056-9376 GCA_002309035.1 Caryophanales bacterium UBA1231
GTAAAAAGAGAATGAAAGCAGTTGGTGCTGTCGAAATACCACAATCAGCTTTCCTTGCCGTTTTATCACTTGATGATGATTAAAAAAATAGGTTTCTTATTATTATTTATAAGAAACCTTTTTATATTTTATCAAAAACCGTTTTCTGAGCGTTTTATTTTTTAAAATGGGTAATTATTCATCTTTTTTTCTATAAATGCGCAAAAAACGACTATTTTATTGAAAAATCAATAAAAAAAGAATAAAATATAATTATATATTTATTATGGTGTTTATTATGAATAAAATTAAATCATTATATATTCATATTCCATTTTGTG
>DBWT01000001.1 GCA_002309035.1 Caryophanales bacterium UBA1231
TTCTATAAAACAATGCAAGATAAACTAAATAAGTTTAATGCTTTAAAAGAAGAAATCTTGCCATACTTAAATAGAACCCAAGACTTTACTTATTCGTCGATTAAAGCTAGTACTAATACCGGTGATTTTACGCATAACCTAGCTGAACTAATTAATAAAAAAGAAGTCAAGAAGAATCATAAAACGGTTACTGATATCAATCACTTAATCCTCGACTTTATCGATGTTGGTGATGATATCAAGAACCAAGCTTATAAATTCCATATTTTAGATAAATTTGATGTTGATGGTTTTGTGGCTAAATATGGTATGTGGATTGCCTTCTATTTTGATTTAACATCAGAAGAATTAGCAATCTACAAACATCAATTACTAACAAGAGCTAAAGCAATTACTAGTAAATCAGAGTTTATTAGATGCCATAGTGATTTTGTAACTAGTGGTTCTAATTTACTAGGCGCATATAAAGGGCTAGAATATTATGGTGTTTATCTAAAGAATGAAGTTATTATGGATAAAAATACGGAAAGCCAGAAGTGGCTTAAGTATTTAGAACAAGCAATCATGACAATTGATACTTTGAAACATATCTATAAAGACCATATTCCAACGGTTAAACAATTAATTGATATTATAAATGCGGATAAGAATTATCTTAATATTGAAGAACAATTAGAAGTTCGTTCGGAAGAAGCGCGTAAATATTTAGGAGCAACTTATAAAGGACTGGAAACTGATTGTGAAACAATTGAACGCTTAATCAAAGATTATAACTATTTCCTAACTTACTTAAAGAGTAAAGACACGATTAAGATGCTTTATGAAACAGGTAAGATGGATAGCCTAATTGCTGAATTTGATAAGGTTAATAAGTTAATTGATGAAAATTTAAATATTCACAACAACTTTAGCCGTTATTTCATTGGTGGTCAACCAAGATTATTAGAAGTACCACTTGATGAAGCTGTTAAAACATTAAATAAGTTTGATGAGCGAACAGTGGAGATTAAACCACTTTTTGTGATATTCGAAAATGTGCGTTTCTTTGAAAAGTTAGGTTTAAAGAAACTATGTGATGGTATCTTAAAATCTAAATATTCAAAAGGAATCGCCGATACATATATCTATTCAACTTATTTGGATTATCAAAATGAACTAGTTCAAAAGAATCCGGTACTTCAGGAAAACGCAAGCATCATGCTATGGCTTGATAACTTCAATTATTTTGAATACAACTATAATCAAGAAAATGTTGCAGAAATCATAAGAGGTTATCAGAAGACCGATAAACGGATTATCAGCCACGTTCAAAATATTCCATTTAATGATTACAATAAAATCATTGATGATTTATATAATCACAAGAAGGTATATTTAGCAGATATTGATATCTTCAATAGTTCGATTGATCTATCGCATTTTGATTTAGTCTTAATTGATGATATTCACCTTTCTAGTGCTTTCAAATACCAGCGTGCTATGGAAGCTATGCAAGTAGTCATGTTTGGTGATTCAAGCCGTGGTGAAATTCGTGCAAGTAATGCTTTCAATAAGATTCCAAAACGCGTAATCTTTAAGCTTTCTGAAAGTTATGCTAAAGATAATCCTGAATATGGTAACATTGCAACGCGTGGTAATCAATATATATATGATTTCCATCGAACACGCGAATACTTAGAAGCTGATGGCGCATCTGACCTAGCTAGTAGAATTGTTAAAAGCTATCAAGAAAACCAAATTAAAAGAATTGATATCATTTATGCAAGTATCAATTATAAATTATTAATCTATACAGAAATTGTTAAATTATTAAAAGACTTATATGGTGATACTGAAACCATTCGGATTATGAATGATAATATTCGCCTTGTTAAAGCGCCAATGGAAGCTGCCCGTGCTAATAATGAAGTATATTTTATTTATGATGATTTAAAATACATCAGTGAAGCACAAGTTCGTCAAATAATAAAGACATATGCGGCTTCAACCGATAAAGTCATCATTGCATCAATTGAAAAACGTGAAGAAGACATTCCACTTGATAAAGAAGTTGGCCAATTATTAAAAGTAGATTCATTAAATAGTGTTTATATGAATGAATTAACAAAACTTATTTATCAAGAACTAACTGATCGGGGCTTTAGTGTTCAACAAGGTATCGGTCGAATTGATTTAATGATTAAAGGTAAAGTTCAAAAAGGTAAAGTTGTTACTCCTAATGTAGGTATTATTATCGAAGGCCTTCAAGACAATTGTTCTTACTCAATTGTGGAAGATTACCAATACTATAATACTATTTATTCAGCCAATAATTGGCAAATCTATCTTTTCTTCGTTGATGACATTATTGAAAACTTACAAGCTAAACTCGATGTTATTTCTCAATTCTTAGCTGGTAAGAGTACTAGATCAATGCATCAATTTAAGATTGATGACTTTATGGAGTAGGCCATGCGTACTAAACAAGCTATTTTAGCCGAAATCACAAGTCTTTTAAAAGCTAAAGAAACCCAAAGTTTGCATCTAAAGAAATTAATCACTGAACTAAAAAGGAGTGGTTATGATATCAATAGTAAGAAGATGCGAGGTCGAACTTTACTACATTACGCTGTTATTTACAAAAATGAAAAGGCGATTCGCTTATTTGTTAAAGAAGGCGTTAATATTAATATTTGTGATGATAACTACAATACACCTTTGATGATTGCGGTTATCAACAATGATTTAAAACTCATCAAGGTACTACTTGAATGTGGTGCTGATATCAATATGAGTGGTGAATTTGAACAATCGCCTCTCCATCTCGCGGTAGTTGGTAATAATCTCGAGATTGTTAAATGCTTAGTTGAAGCAGGAGCTGATTTAGATTTGGTTGATGAAAAAAATCTCAAACCCATCGATTATGCTCTTGATGAAAAAAATACAAGCATCATTACCTATTTAACTTCAATCAAAGGAGGAAATTAAAATGGAATTCAAAACAATTAAAGATATAATTGATCTCTTTAAAGGTTACCTGGATAACGACCAAATTATTACTGTCGCAATTGACTTATTAATATGTTTGGCAATTATGATTCTTTTCTTTGTTTTTATGTATCGTCTTAAGAAAG
Organism: Caryophanales bacterium UBA1231; assembly: GCA_002309035.1. Next base: position 3,114 of record DBWT01000001.1, read on the forward strand.
TAAATCGTAAATGGTTAATTCTAAGCGTTGTTGCCTTCCTAGTATTACTTGTGGAGGCAGTGGTCTTTGATTTATACTATTTACAAAAATTCTATAAATATATCTTATTCTTGTATATTTTCTTATGGGGTACATACTATACACCTGAAATTCGTGATTACTTTAAAGAATTAACCCAAGCTAAGAATACGAAGAATTTAATTGAAACAGCCGAAGAGCGTGACCATTTAATTGATATTTTAGCAGTTACTTGTGAACACTTATCAGAACGTCAAATTGGGGCAATCATTACCATTGAACGTCAGGATTCATTAAATACTTATATTGAAAAAGGTACATTTATGAATTCAGAAGTTAGTAAAGAATTACTAGATACCATCTTTATGCCTGGTACCGACCTTCACGATGGTGCTGTTATCATTAGAGGTAATAAGATTATGTGTGCTGGTGCTTTCTATCCAACAAGTAAGAATGCGGAAATTCCAAAGACTTATGGATCACGTCACAGAGCAGCTCTTGGTATTAGTGAAAACAGTGATGCATTTACCATCGTTGTCTCAGAAGAAACTGGTAATATTTCTTGTACCCTTGATACAACTCTTACACCTAATATTTCGATCGAAACACTAAGACACTTATTAAAACAAAATATTATTATCAAGTAGGTGAAGAAGATGTTAATCGAATATATACCTTTGATAATCAATATTGTTTTATCTAGTTTATTAATTCTCCTCGTTGTATTTAAAAAGATTAATTATCACAAGTTTTGTAAAATTGAGTTTTTAGCTATCGTAGTTGTTGCTATTCTTTATGTTGTCTTCAAAACATGGCTAGCTAAAAGCTATCTTATTTGGGAAACAATCTTTAATGGTGGCTTATTTGTTATAACCATTTATAGTATTTATGACTTATTTGAATGTCAAGGTGCTAAAGATGCTATCCAAAACCGTTGTAATCAAATGGTTGCGAATGCTCCCTTTGATGCATACTATATATCTGATGCCCAGGATATGATTCAAGACTTTTCGAATTCTTTTAAAGAACTAGTTAACTTAGAAGATGAAGAAATATATAATACGAATGGTTGTAAAACAATTTTAAATCGTCTTCATATTACGCATATTAATGATGTCGAAATGAGCAGCAATTTAAGCGTTCGTCTTAATGTCGATTATAATGCGATTTATGAAGTGAAAACCACCTTTACAGCGAAGCTTACATATATTGTAGGTAATGAAGAAGTTGATTTAAACATGATTGTTGAACCAATCTTCTATCATAATAAATTCTTAGGTCGTAATGTTTATTTTGCGAAGAGCAATACCAAAGTCTTAACTAGACTAGAAGATAGCTTAAATAATGCCATTCAAACAATTGATAATGACCGCGCACAAGTTTATGCTATGATGTCAATGACTGAAGGCGTTCTTATGTATTATGACTATAATACAAAAACTTATGTTGTTACCGAAAGAGTAGCAAATTACTTTGGTCTATCACAGCGAGAATATACCTTAAGTGAATATGTAAGCCTAGTACATCCTGATGACTTCCGTCATTTTGAAGAACAAACATCAGTTATTTCATCACTTGATGTAACAACGATTAAATACCGCTTAAAGCTTGGTAATAAATATTACCTAATTGAAGAACATGCGATGTATTTAAATAGAGATGCTAATCTAATCTCTTTAGTAACTTTAGCTAAAAATGAAGAAGAAGTAGCACCAGTTATAACAACAGAAGTAGAACCAACACAAAGAAAAGAAATTGATTACAAAGAAACCCTAGCAAAAACCGCAGAAATGTTAGAGAAATTATTAGATGAATAAGAATATCAGCGTTGTTGTATTGCTTGCGGGGAGCTCTGTAAGAATGAACGGAGCAATCAATAAAGCATTTATTAAACTAGGTACCAAACCAGTAATCAATTATTCTTTAGATAAGTTCTTAAGTTTTGATGAAGTTAAACAAATTATATTAGTATATAACCCAAATGATGAAGAATTATTACAAAGTGTCCTTGCTTCATATGATTCTCCATTAATTGAAGCAGTAATAGGTAGTACAACTAGGCACTTAAGTCTTCAAAAGGCATTGCCACTTGTTAAAGGTGATTATCTTTTAGTTCATGATGCGGCTCGCCCCTTTACTTCAATCGAAGATATCAAGCGTCTTATTAAAGCACTAGATAAAAGTGATATTGTAACGTTATACCATAAAAGTGTGGATGCGGTTAAATGGCATGGTAAAGCAATTCCTAAAGAAGAACTTAATTTAGTAACTACACCACAAGGCTTTAATAAAAAAGCGATTAGTTATTTAATAGCTAATCCCAACCCTAAAGCAACTGATGAACTAGAAGCTTTAGAAGAAAGTGGTCTTGTAGTCGACTATGTTGAAGAAACGCATCAAAATCAAAAGATAACCTATCCATGGGATATTCCATCGACTTATAAAATTGGCCATTCGATGGATTTTCACCCTTTTGTTAAAGGTGAATATTTAACACTAGGTGGTGTCAAAATTGAAAGCGAATATGCACTAGATGGCTATAGTGATGCGGACTGCTTATATCATGCGGTGGCTGAAAGTATTCTTGGCGCTTTAAATGAAGGTGACCTAGGTGATAACTATCCAGATAAAGATCCAAAATACAAAGATATTGATTCGAGTTTCTTTTTAAAAGATGTTAAGAGCCGCCTTATAAAAGCCGGTTATGAAATAGCCAATATCGATTGTATGATCTATTTAGAAAAGCCAAAGGTTAGTTCATTTAAAAAGAAGATGGCTTTAAATATTGCGAAAAATTTGCAAGTTGATGCATCATTAATAAGTGTTAAAGCCACAACTTTCGAAAAGAAAGGTGTGATTGGCACAAGTGAAGGCATCGCATGTGAGGTAGTAACTTTAATTAGAAAAGTAGCATTATAAAAATGCTACTTTTTTTCTTATTGATAAATAATCATATATATGATATAATTTAATAGTAGAGGTAGAAAGATATGATTAAAGAAGAAACATTACAAAGAATTAGACAATTTAGTATTGATCGTGATTGGAGTCAATTTCATACACCAAGTAACTTAGCTAAAAGTATCAGCATTGAAGCTAGTGAGTTATTAGAATGCTTCCAGTGGAGTGATGAGAATTATAACCTAGAACACGTTAAAGAAGAAATCGCTGATGTATTAGTATATGTTATTGATTTATTAGATCGACTTGGCCTTGATGCAGATGAAATTATCAATAGTAAAATGACGAAAAATGAATTAAAATATCCAGTAGAAAAAGCAAAAGGAAAAGCAAATAAATATACTGATTACGAATAATAACTAATTATTAGAAAAAAGAATGTATTTGTGTTATAATAATATAACAAAAGGAAGTAGTATATATGGAAACTGAAAATGCAATTAAACTAATCATCAATAAAGTAAGACCATTCTTACAAGCCGATGGTGGTGACATTGAATTTGTTAAATTTGAAGAAGGGATTGTTTACGTCCGTTTATATGGTGCTTGTGTTGGATGCACTAGTGTTGACTTAACTCTAAAAGATGGCATTGAAGCACTACTTTTAGAAGAAGTACCAGGTGTAATTGGTGTACAACAAGTGCTTGATTAATATGAAAACAGGAGATATTGTATATGGACGAGTTACTAATATCTTAGGATATGGGGCTTTTGTTCAAGTAGATGAATATGATGGACTAGTTCATATTTCTGAATTTAGTGATCGCTTTGTTCGTGACATCAATGATTTCGTTAAAATTGGTGATGAAATCAAATTAAAAATTTTAGAAGTTGATGAAGAAAATAAACGTCTAAAATTAAGTTATAAACAATTACATAAATCACGTGGTATTAAATGCAATGTGCCAACTTATAAAATTGGTTTTGCATCAATCGAAAAAGAATTACCAGGCTGGATTGAAAAGGAGAAAAACAATGTATCTATTTAATCCGACAAAGAAAATAATTATAACTATGCTTTCCTTATTTGGTATTTTCTTTCTTATTATGGTACTTAGTACAATTGGAATGTTTAAGAAGCCTACATATAAAAACATTGTGGAAGACTATCCACTTGTATCAGAAGAAAATGTATATGTTCAAGTTGATGCTGATCGCGTAATTCAAATTTTTGATAAACGAGAAGATGGTGTCATTGTTTTTGGTTTTCCATCTTGCCCATGGTGCCAACAACTATTACCAATTCTTGATATTGTTGCTAAAAAAGGTAATGTTACAACAATCTATTATGTAGATATAAAAGATATGCGGGATAATCTAGATTCACCAGATCATGAAAAATACTTATACATTAAGAAAAAAGTTGACAAAGCATTAGATAAAGAAAAAGACCGAATTAATGCACCAACAATTGTAACCATTACTGCGGGTAATGTCATTGATTATCACTTGGATACGGTTCCATCACACCAAATGGTTGATGGACGCTTACCTGAAATGACTGAAGAACAAAAACGTGAACTAAGAGAAATCTTAAAAGAAGTTATTAAACCTATTTATAAGCGTTAAAGGATTTCCCTTTAGCGTTTATTATTTTATGGAGGTATAATATATGCCAATATTACAATTAAATATTAAAACGCCAGAAGAAATGATTAAGTTAGGTGAAGTATTAGGCCACTTAGCATACCCCAATATGGTTATTGCTTTAAATGGTAATTTAGGAGCTGGTAAAACAACCCTTACAAAAGGAATTGGCAAAGCACTGAATATTAAAGAAATCATTAATAGTCCAACATTTACGATTATGAAAATTTATCAAGGTAGTCTTCCTTTATATCACTTAGATGTTTACCGGATTACAGATGTCAATAGTGACTTTGAATTAGAAGAATATTTTGAAATGGGTGGCGTATCCGTTATTGAATGGGCAACTCAAATTGAACCCCTATTACCAACTGATACAATTAGAATTGATTTATTAATCAATGAAGATACATCACGGACAGCTTCGATTAATGCTTCTAGTGAATTACTCAATGCCATAAATAAGGAGATTGGCCTATGAAAAGACTATTTTTAGATACTGCTAATAAATATCTATACTTTGCTCTTTTAGAAGATGACAAAGTATTATTTAGTCAAACCCAAGAGGGTAATAATAATCATAGCGAAACGCTTATTAATGCTTTAATGGAACGTTTTAAAAAAGAAGGTTATGCTCCTGATGATATCGAAGAAGTCTATGTTGGAAGAGGTCCTGGATCATATACGGGGGTTAGAGTATCTTGTACTTGTGCTAAAGTATTGGCTTACAGCAAAAATATTAAATTATATAGTTTTTCTTCCCTTGACTTTTTATATACAACAAGTCTTGAAAAAGGTGAAACAGTTTTAAGAATGGATGCTAGACGTGGATTTAGTTATGCTAAAGTTTTAGCATTTGATGGAAAAACAATTAAAACTGTTATGGATGAAGCATATATTGAAACTACAAAGTTAGAAGAACAATACCAAGGATCTAATACAATAACCGCTGAAAGTAATATGTATCATCCAGAAATTATTCTTAAATACCAATTATATCGGCCAGAAGATAGTTTATCTTTTGTGCCTACATATTTAAGAAGTGGTGTTTGATATGACTATTAAACCTTTAGAAAAACAAGATATCCCCTTTGTGGTTGCTTTAGAAGAAGAATTACTATTAGAAACTTTAGGTGTTGAAATGCTTCAAGCTGAGCTTCATAATAAATATGCCCACTTTCTATGCATTAAAGATGAAGAGAAAGTTATTGGTTATTTAGGAGCTTGGATTATTGATGACTCTTGTGAATTGATTAATTTTGTGATTGATAAAGTTTATCAGCACCAAGGTAATGGTCAGGCTTTATTTAATGAATTAGTTAAAATTGCTTTAAATAATGGGGCAACATATATATGTTTAGAAGTTAGAATTAGTAATCAAAAGGCCATTAACTTCTATTTTAAGAATGGCTTTAAAGAAATTAATCGACGGATTAGTTATTATAAGAATGGCGAAGACGCCCTTGTCTTAAGAAAGGAGCTTATATGAAGATTTTAGCAATTGAATCAAGTTGTGATGAAACAAGTATCGCGGTTGTTGAAGATGCCAAAGAAGTATTAAGCAATTTTACATATACGCAAATTGAAATCCATAAGCTCTATGGTGGTGTTGTACCAGAAGTTGCATCGCGTCATCATATTGAAAAGATCACATATGTCCTAGATGCCGCCTTAAAAGAAGCCGGACTAACTATGAATGATATAGATAAAGTTGCGGTGACGACGCATCCTGGTCTAGTAGGTTCACTCATGGTTGGTATTAACTGTGCTAAAACCCTTGCTTGGGCTTTTGATAAACCCCTAATTGAAGTTAATCATATCCACGGGCATATATATGCTAACTACTTAACAAGTGACTTTAAGTTTCCTTTAATTGCACTTGTGGTATCAGGTGGACATACGGAACTTGTTCTAATGAAAGATCATTTTGATTTTACCCTGCTTGGTCAAACCTTAGATGATGCGGTGGGTGAAGCATACGATAAGGTAGCTAGAGTTGTCGGTGTTGGTTATCCAGGTGGCCCAATCATTGATAAAATGGCCAAACTTGGTAAACCTGTCTACAACCTACCACATATAAAACTAGCTAAAGATTCATATGATTTTAGCTTTTCTGGTTTAAAATCAGCTGTTATTAATTTACATAATAAGATGCAACAACAGGGTGAGGCATTAAATCACAATGACTTAGCAGCATCTTTCCAAGATGCGGTTGTTGATGTTTTATGTGAAAAAACAAAACGTGCTGCGATGGAATATGAAGCTAAACAAGTGATTGTTGCGGGGGGAGTGGCTGCCAACTCAGGACTTCGTGAACAATTAACTAAAACAATAGCTGAATTAGATGGTGTTGAATTAACATTCCCTAAGTTTGAATATTGTACTGATAATGCCGCAATGATTGCCACCGCCGCATTCTTCCAAGATGGAGGTCGCAAATAATGAAGAAAATAATATCTTTTATTATTCTATTATTATTACTATCTAGTTGCACTTTTGGTGGAGGGGGAGCTGGTTATCAAGTAACCCTCCAATATAATAATGGAACTAGTAATAAAACAATTCAAATAGATGGCGAATTAAATGTTGAAGATCCAATTCGTGATGGCTATGTCTTCATGGGCTGGTATCTAGGTGATGAATTATTTACTGGAATTGTAGAGGCTAATATCACCTTAAGTGCTAAGTGGGTTGAAGAAGGAACTAAATATCCAATTTATTATGATTTGGGTGGTGGTTTTTTTGAAGAAGATGCTCCTAGTAGCTATTTAGCAGGTGAAGAATTTGTCTTACCAATTCCAACTAAAAAGTATCATGAATTTGATGGCTGGTATTTAGATAGCAATTTATCAAATGGTCCAATTGAAAAACTATCAAAATACCAAATGAAGACTGTTAC
>DBWT01000016.1:0-13959 GCA_002309035.1 Caryophanales bacterium UBA1231
AACATTATTTACATTTTTATTTTTTTATTTACAAACATATTTATTTTTTTATTTATAGCAATATATTTCGCTTATTTTGAATATAAAAGTATGTAAAAAAACTTACAAAACGCTGTTTTTTAGACAAAAATTTGGCTGATTTTGTCTTTGTTTTACACGATAAAATTATGCATTTATATAATATATATAATATATTGAAAAGCCATATATACTTACAAAAATTACGTGTATTTAGCTCTTAATTAAAGGAAACGTAAGATTTTTGTGTGGAAATAATCGTTTAACAATTATTTTGATAAAATGAACGAAAAAAAGTGTTTTTTTGAATCAAAAATATTATGATTAAAAAACTTGAAAAAACGTTCAAAAAATGGTATAATTATTATAAATGAGAGGTGTTCTAATGAAAAGGATTTTTATAGATACAGAATTTATTACTTTAGGACAATTTTTAAAGTATATTGGGGTAATTTCAAACGGTTCTGAAGCCAAATATTATGTTATAAATAATAAAATAATGGTTAATAATGAGCTTGAAACCCGTCGCGGGCGCAAAATATACCCTGATTTCGTTGTTAAAATAGGAAAGAACGAGTATTTAGTCTGTAAAAATGTTAATTAAAAGCATAGAAATCTCTAATTTCAAGAAAATCACTAGTTTAAACACCTCTTTTTCGGATTCAATTAATATTTTATGTGGCTGTAATGCATCAGGTAAAACCTCGTGCTTGGATGCTATTCACTATCTAATGCTCTTGAGAAGCACCTCTTTTTTGAAGGGAGAGCGGCTGATCAACGATTTTGCTGAACAAAGCCTTATTAAAGGGGCAATCGACACTCAAAAAGGAGCAAAAACGCATATTGTTTTAATTTCAAAGTATGGGCAAAAAACAAGCGTTTCTGGTATTGAAACAAAAAAACTTACTGATTATGTAGCTGACTCTGCGGTTGTTTCTTTCGGCAATGGTGATGTCTTCTCAATAGATTACGATCCTTCGCATAGAAGAAAAATGTTCAATATAATCCTTTGTCAATGTGACAAAGAGTACATGCGACTTTTAAGTGAGTATAAAAAAATAGTCAAAGAAAAAAATAATTTATTAAAAAGTAGCGAACAAGTTGATGAAGTATTGTTTGAAACTTATTGTCAAAAACAATATGAGCTGCTTTCCCAAATTGAACCCAAACTAAATAATTATGTAAATTGGCTAAACAAAAAAATAAACAATTATCATTGGGCTTTAAGCAATGAAATTGAACAAACAAAAATAGAAATTAAAAGTAATGTTCGAATAGAACAAGGATTAGAATTTTTCTTAGAGCAATGTAAAAAAGAGGTACAGTATAAAACTTGTCTTTTTGGCTGCCACAGAGATGATTATGTTTTTTATATTAATAATCAAGCGATTTCCGATCGTGCTTCCCAGGGGCAAATTAAGACACTTGCTTTAGCTTTTAAAATAGCTTGTGCAGAGCTTATAGAAAGTCACACAGGGATTAAACCCATTGTCTTGATGGATGATGTCTTTGGTGAACTTGACAAAGAAAGACAAAACGCTTTAATGAATTTATTAATTAATAATAGTTATCAAACGTTTATTACGACACCGTCTATATCAGATATAGATGAGAGATTTTTAAAAAATGCAAATATAATATATTTAAAAGAAGGAGGTATATGCCATGAATTTGAATAAGGGTGATTCTTATAATTCTAGTAGTATACAGGTATTAGAAGGACTAGAAGCAGTAAGAAAAAGACCAGGTATGTACATCGGAACAACAAGTGAAAGAGGATTGCACCACCTAGTTTGGGAAATCGTTGATAATTCTGTCGATGAAGCGATGGCAGGATACTGCGATGAAATAAATGTTGTTGTTTTTGGGGATAACATTGTAAAAATTGTGGATAACGGTCGCGGAATGCCAACGGATATTCACCCAAAAACTCACGTTTCAACAATCGAAACAATTTTTACTGTTCTTCATGCTGGTGGAAAATTCGATAATAACAGTTATAAAGTCTCTGGCGGACTTCATGGTGTTGGTGCATCTGTAGTAAATGCGCTTAGTGAATGGCTAGAAGTGTATGTTGAAAGGGATGGACAAAAGTTCTACCAAAAATTTGATAGAGGGAAAAGAGAAGAACAATTGAAGATTGTTGGTACTTCTGAACGTGTGGGTACTACTGTAATATTTAAACCAGATCCTCAAATATTTACAGAAACCACTGTTTTCTCTTATGACACGCTAAAAACAAGAATTCAACAACTAGCTTTTTTAAACAAAGGATTAAAATTAACACTAACTGATCAACGAAACGGATTAAATAAGCACGAAGAGTTCTTATATAATGGTGGTATTATTGAATATGTTAAACATTTAAATAGAAGCCGTTCACCTATTCATAACGATGTTATTTATTTTGATGAAGAGATCGAAGGCGCAATTATTGAAATAGCTTTTCAATATACAACCGAAGATTACTCTAATGTTTATTCGTTTGTTAATAATATTAGAACTATTGATGGCGGAACACACGAAGAAGGTTTTAAAGCCAGTCTTACAAGAATTTTGAATAACTATGCTAAAAACACAAATCTTTTGAAAAAAGACGAAATTCTTAATGGTGATGATGTTCGTGAAGGTTTAACTGCAATTATTTCATGCAAAGTCAGCGAACCTCAATTTGAAGGTCAGACAAAAACAAGATTAGGTAATTCAGAAATCAGAAGAATTGTTTCCCAAACAATGATTGATAAGTTTGATGCTTATTTACAAGAGAATCCTCTAAGTGCCAAAAGCATAGTAGAAAAAGCCGTTCTTGCTTTAAGAGGAAGAATCGCTGCAAAGAAAGCTCGTGAAGCAACAAAGAGAAAGAGTCCTCTTGATTCACTAGGTTTTGCTTCTAAATTAGCCGATTGCCGAAGCAAAGATCCTTCAATCTGTGAAATGTACATCGTCGAAGGTGATTCTGCCGGTGGTTCAGCAAAACAAGGAAGAGACAGCTTATTCCAAGCTATCTTGCCTTTAAGAGGTAAGGTACTAAATGTTGAAAAAGCACGAGAAGAAAGAATTTTAAGCAATAAAGAAATTGTTTCTATCATCCAAGCTATTGGTACAGGAATCAAGGATGAGTTTAATATCGAACACGCAAGATACCACAAAATTGTCATCATGACCGATGCCGATGTCGATGGTGCACATATTACTACTTTATTATTGACTTTCTTCTACCGCTATATGAAACCATTAATTGAAAATGGTTATGTCTATATTGCAATGCCTCCACTTTATAAAGTTCAACAAAATAGAAAAGTTGAATATGCTTATACTGATGAACAATTAGAAGAAAAGTTAAAACTTTTCACAGGCAAACCAAACATTCAACGTTACAAAGGGTTGGGTGAAATGGATGCAGAACAACTTTGGGAAACAACAATGGACCCTGAAGTTCGTACATTAATAAAAGTTTCAATTGAAGATTCAATCGAAGCAGACCGTATTTTCAGTACTCTAATGGGTGACGATGTTGCACCTAGAAGAGAATTTATTGAAGAAAATGCTGTCTTTGTTAAGAATTTAGATATTTAGGTGATTTATATGGAACAAGATGAATTAAAGTTAAATGAAGAAAATAAATTACCTATTGGTATAAAAGAAGTTGATTTAAATCATGAAATGAAAGAATCGTTCTTAAGTTATGCGATGAGTGTTATTGTATCTAGAGCTCTTCCAGACGTAAGAGACGGTATGAAACCCGTACATAGACGTATTCTTTATGCTATGCATACCCTAAATAATTATTCTAATCAACCACATAAGAAATCAGCACGTATTGTTGGTGACGTTATTGGTAAATATCACCCACACGGTGATACAGCTGTTTATGAAGCAATGGTTAGAATGGCTCAAGACTTTAGTTTTAGATATCCATTAGTTGATGGACACGGTAACTTTGGCTCTGTAGATGGCGACGGTGCTGCCGCAATGCGTTATACTGAAGCCAGAATGTCAAAGGTTGCTGCTGAACTTTTAAAAGATCTTGATAAAAATACAGTAAATTTCACAGACAACTATGATGGAACAGAACAAGAACCAACAGTTCTACCTTGTCGTTTTCCAAATTTAGTAGTAAACGGAACTTCAGGTATTGCTGTCGGAATGGCAACAAACATTCCTCCACATAATTTGGGAGAAACAATTGATGCTTTGCTTTGCTTGATTGATAACCCAGAAGCAACTGTTTATGATTTAATGGAATTTATTAAAGCTCCTGATTTCCCAACTGGTGGTATCATCATGGGAACACAAGACATAAAAAAAGCATACCTAACTGGTATGGGAGCTGTAACTATTAGGGCAAAGACAGATGTTGTCAAACTTAAAAATGGCAAACAAGAAATTATAATTAAAGAAATACCATATCAAGTTAACAAATCTAGCTTAATTGAAAGAATTGCTGAAATTGCAAAAAATCCAGATATTCCTGTTGATGGTATTACTGATTTAAGAGATGAAAGTAGCCGAAAAGGAATTAAAGTTGTTATTGAATTAAGAAAAGATGCAAATGTTAAAGTAATTTTAAATAACTTATTTAAACATACTGAAATGCAAACAAGATTTGGAATTAATATGCTTGCCCTTGACCATGGGCAACCTAAGGTGTTCAATTTAAAAGAAATCTTAAATGCATATTTAACACACCAAATTGAAGTTATCACAAGAAGAACAATCTTTGATTTAGAAAAAGCTAAAGCAAGATTACACATCGTAAAAGGTTTATTGATTGCAAACGCAAATATCGAAGAAGTTGTTGCGGTTATTAAAAACGCAGCTACTCCTGATGAAGCAGCAAAACAATTAATAGAGAAATTTATTCTTGATGAAATTCAAGCAAAAGCAATTCTTGATATGAGACTAGTTACTCTTACTGGTCTTCAAGTAAACAAATTAGAAGAAGAACAAGAAAAACTAATTGAACAAATTGCTGAATATGAAGAAATATTAAGCAATGAATCTAAGAAAAACGAAATATTAAAGAATGAATTATTAGAAATTAAGAACAAATATAATGACGAAAGAAAGAGTGAAATCGATTATGAATCTGAATTAGAAGTTAATGATGAAGATTTGATTTCTGAAGAAGATGTCATTATAACAATTACTAATAAAGGTTACATCAAACGTATGAGCACAAAAGAATATCGTGTTCAACGTCGTGGCGGAAAAGGCGTAACTGGAACAAAGATGCAAGTTGATGATTTTGTTGAACGAATTGTTTATTCATCAACCCATGATAATGTATTATTCTTTACTAATTTAGGTCAAGTATACATTATGAAAGCATACCAAATTCCACAAGGAAGTAGAATTGCTAAAGGAACACCACTAGTTAATTTCTTACCATTTGAAGAAAACGAAAAATTAGCAGCTGTTGTAAATTGTTCTTCAATTGATCAAGGGGGATATTTGATTTTTGCAACTAAAAATGGAATTATCAAAAAGACCGAATTGATTCAATATAAGAATATTAGAACAACAGGTATTCGCGCCATCACTTTAAAAGACGGTGATGAATTAGTAGATGTATCATTAACAGATGGTTCAAAAGAAATAATCATGGGTGCTTCAAATGGTAAAGCAGTAAGATTTAATGAACAATTTGTAAGATCATCTAAACGTGCTGCAGCTGGCGTTAGTGGAATTAAAGTTGCTGAAGGCGAAAAACTTATTGGTATGTGTATCGTTAATGCCGAAAATGATGGAATAATCATTTTAACTGATAATGGTTATGGAAAGAGAACATCTGTTGAAGCATTTAAATCAAAAGGTAGAAACGGAAAAGGCGTTAAATTCATGAACCTAACTGAGAAAAATGGTACACCGGTTTGTTTGAAACCTGCAACAGAACAAGATGACCTTATCGTTATTACCGATAAAGGAATGATTGTTAGAACACATTTGAGTCAAATTTCTGAAATTGGACGTGATACACAAGGTGTAAGAATTGTTTCTCTTTATGAAGGACATACTGTAGCCTCTATTGCTGTTGTTCCAAGAACAGAAGATTCAGCTGATGAAGACACTGATACTGAATTTATTGATGAATTAAATGAACAAAAAGAATTAAATACTTTTGAAGATAGTTCATCTTTAGATTTCGAACAAGAAGAAAAAGTTGTAGACGAAGAAGACGACGATATTTAAAAAGTATTATTAAGTTGACTTTAAATATGAATTGGTATATAATAATCACATAAAACTGATGATGAGGAATAGTAATAAAACAATTATTTTTCAGAGAGATAACGTTTGGTGTGAGTTATTATATAATGTTTTATGAATCTACCTTTGAAGTGACTTTGAAAAAAGCTCCGGCCATTAGTCCGTTAACTAACAAAAGTGAGAGCTTGCTCTAATGAGGGTGGCACCACGGATCAAAAAAAGATTCGTCCCTGTTGTTTGAATGCAACAGGGACTATTTTATTATTTTTTGGAGGTTTTTATGTTAGATATTAAATTTGTAAGAGAAAATCCTGAAATTGTAAAAGAAAATATAAAAAAGAAATTTCAAGATGAAAAGCTACCACTAGTTGATGAAGTAATAGAATTAGATGCTAAAATCAGAGACTTAAAAGTTAAGGGCGATAATCTTCGTAAAGAAAAGAATGAATCTAGCTCTTTAATTGGTCAATTAATGAGAGAAAAGAAAATAGAAGAAGCAAATAAAATCAAAGTTAGAATGAATGAAATTAATCAATCATTACCTCAAATTGAACAAGAAGAAGCAGAATTGTCTCAAGAACTAAAGACAAAAATGATGATTATTCCAAATATTATTGATCCATCTGTTCCAATCGGTAAAGATGATTCAGAAAATGTCGAGATTCAAAGATTCATTGAACCAAAAACTCCTGATTTTGAAATTCCATATCATCTAGATATTTTAGAAAAACTAGGTGGAATAGATTTAGATTCTGCAAGAAAGGTTGCGGGAAACGGATTCTACTATTTATTAGGTGATATTGCAAGATTACATGAAGCAGTTATCGCATATGCTCGTGATTTTATGATTTCAAAAGGATTTACATATTGTATTCCTCCATTCATGATCAGAAGCAATGTTGTTACTGGCGTAATGAGCTTTGCAGAAATGGATCAAATGATGTATAAAATTGAAGGTGAAGACTTATTCTTAATAGGTACTTCTGAACATTCAATGATTGGTCGCTTTATTAATACAATTAATGACAAAAAAGAATTACCTTATACTCTAACTTCATATTCACCTTGTTTTAGAAAAGAAAAAGGTGCACATGGTATAGAAGAAAGAGGTATTTATCGTATTCATCAATTTGAAAAACAAGAAATGATCGTTGTTTGTGAACCAGAAGATTCAAAACAGTGGTTTGATAAATTATGGAGTTATACTGTAGAACTCTTTACTTCAATGAAAATCCCTGTGAGAACACTTGAATGTTGTTCAGGAGACTTGGCTGACTTAAAAGTTAAATCAATCGATGTTGAAGCATGGAGTCCAAGACAACAAAAATATTTCGAAGTTGGTTCATGTTCTAATTTAGGTGATGCTCAAGCAAGAAGATTGGGAATCAGAATTAAAGGCGAAAATGGCAATTACTTTGCGCATACATTAAATAATACAGTTGTTGCACCACCAAGAATGCTTATAGCAATACTTGAAAACTTCTTAAATCCTGATGGATCTGTTGATGTTCCAGAAGTATTATGGAATTATATGGGTGGAACAAAGAAATTAATGCCAAAAAAAATAAAACCTATTGGTTTTTAATTTCCAATAGGGTTTCATTTAATTTTGTGAAATCTGGTTCTTTATCTTTAAAGCCAAATATTAATTGTTCATTTTCATATTGAGGAATGATATGAATATGGAAATGATTAACACTTTGTCCTGCTAAAGCACCATTATTATTTAAAATATTAACATTTGAAAAATGAAGTTTTTCTTTTAGTAATTTAGTTACTTTAACTGTAACTAAAAATAAATGTTTACTTAAATCTTCGTCTAGTTCAAAAATATTTTCAACGTGTTTTTTAGGAATTATTAATGTATGACCTTTAGTTTGTTGAGAAATATCAAGAATTGCGATTGATTTGTCATCTTCATAAACAATGGAACTTGGAATTTCATGATTGATAATTTTACAAAAAATACACATATTATTAATTCTCCTTTTAATTATTTTATCAAAAAAATAAAATAAATAAAAGCGAATAGAGTAGGAGTTTATTATGGAGTGTTCAAAAGAATGTAATACTTGCCAAACTGCTTGTGGTAAAAGCTGTCCAGTATGTCAAAAAAATGGAATATTAGTTCCTAATGATACTGTTATAGCACTAACTAATTCTCTTAATATTATGATGAATCAGAAACATTATATATGTGTTAATCCAATTTGTGATGTTGTTTACTTCTCAGAAGATGATAGAGTCATAAAAAAAGAAGAAGTTAAAGTAGATGTTTGGTTTAAAAAACATAACAAAAATTATATAGTATGCTATTGCCGAAACATAACACTTCAAGATATTATGCATTCGGTAATAAAAGACAATATTGAAACAAAAGATGAAATTATAAAACATTTAAATAAAGAAAATGTAAAAACAAATTGTTTGATTAATAATCCATTAGGAAAAGATTGTGATCGATTATTTGAAAACGCAATTGAAAATGCAAAAAACATTAAAAATAAACAGGAGGAACAAAAAGATGTTATCTGATATACAAATATCTCAAAAAGCGAAAGTGTTATCAATCAACAAAATCGCTAAAAAGCTAGAAATCCCAACTAAATATCTAGAATTATATGGTTCTGATAAAGCCAAGATTAAACTAGAATTATTACAAAAGTTACCACAAAGAGATTCTAAACTAATTTTAGTTACCGCAATAACTCCAACGCCTCTTGGAGAAGGTAAATCAACAACAACAATTGGTTTAACTGATGCAATGGGTAAATTAGATAAAAAGGTTGTAGCTTGTTTGCGAGAACCATCTTTAGGTCCTGTTTTTGGTATAAAAGGCGGAGCTTGCGGTGGCGGATATGCACAAGTTAATCCAATGGCTGACATCAATCTTCACTTTACTGGAGATATTCACGCAATTACAACTGCTAATAATTTAGTTAGTGCATGTATTGATAATTCATTATATTTTTCTAATCCATTAAATATTGATCCGAATAGAATTATTTGGAAACGTTGCATGGATTTAAATGACCGTTCATTACGTGAAGTTGTTGTTTCAAATGATTGTAATAAACCAAATGTTAAGAGAATTGATCGATTCAATATTTCTGTAGCCAGTGAAATCATGGCAATCTTATGTTTATCAAAGGACTTAGAAGATTTAAGAAAGCGAATTGATCGCTCAATTATTGCTTATACATTTGATAATAAGCCAGTTACTATTAAAGATTTAGGTATCACAGGATCATTAGTTGTATTACTAAAAGATGCAATTAAACCTAATCTAGTTCAAACACTAGAAAACAATCCAGTTATTATGCATGGTGGCCCTTTTGCAAACATTGCACATGGCTGTAATTCTATTATAGCAACTTCACTAGGCTTGAAATTAGCTGATTATGTAATAACAGAAGCTGGTTTCGGTGCTGATTTGGGTGCTGAAAAGTTTTTAGATATTAAATGTCGTGAAATGGGACGTAGTCCAGATGCTGTCGTTTTGGTTGCAACAATCAAAGCTTTGAAATACCATGGTGGTTCAGCAATCGAAGAGTGCAGTGTTGGAAACATTGAAACATTGAAAAAAGGACTAAATAATTTAGAACACCATATTAATATCATTAAACAATTCGGTTTACCTTTTGTTATAGCACTAAATCGATTCACAACAGATACCGAAGAAGAATTAAGTTTCCTTTTAGATTATGCAAAACAACACAATTATCCAATTGCTTTAAGCGAAGTGTTCACAAAATGTTCTCTAGGTGGAATTGAACTTGCTAATAAAGTATTAAAAGCATTAGATTCAAAATCTAATTTTAAATATATATATGAATTAAACGATTCAATAGAAACTAAAATAGAAAAGATTTGTAAAAAAGTATATAATGCAAAAGAAGTAATATATACTGAAGAAGCACAACAACAATTATTATTACTTGATAAAGAGGAGGTAAAAGATTTCTATATTTGTATGGCTAAAACGCCACTTTCAGTTACTGATGATGCTAAAAAGGTATATGTAACGGAAGAGTATGCAATATCAATTAAAGAAATAAGAATAAGTGCAGGCTCTAAATTTATTATCTGTTTAACAGGAAATATTATGACAATGCCAGGTTTACCTAAGAAACCACTTGCGAATAAAATTGATATTGTTAAAGGCAAAATAGTTAATCTATCATAATTATGGAATTACTAGATGGAAAATTAGTTTCGAAAAGTATAAAAAACGATTTAAAAAAGAAAATTGAAGAAATTACTTCAAAAGGAAAAAGAAAACCTCATCTTTCAATTGTTATGGTTGGTAACAATGAAGCTTCACAAATCTATGTAAGAAATAAGATTAAAGCGTGTGATTATATTGGAATGGATGCATCATTAAAATTATTTGATGATTCTATTACAACCGAAGAATTAAAAGAAGAAGTTAATAAATTGAATAATGATGAATCAATAGATGGTATTATTGTTCAATTGCCACTCCCTAAACACATTGATGAACACTTAATAATAGATACTATTAAAGCAGAAAAAGATGTTGATGGATTCGGTGTTTTAAATAAAGGATTATTATTCTGCGGTATGGAAGGTTTTAAACCTGCAACACCTTATGGAATTATTAAATTACTTGAATACTATAATATTGAATTAGAGGGTTTGAACGCTGTTGTTATTGGAAGAAGCAATATTGTTGGAAAACCAATGTCAATTTTATTGTTAAATAAAAATTGTACTGTTACTGTTTGTCATTCAAGAACAAAAAACATTGGTGAAATAACAACAAAAGCAGACCTAATTGTTGTAGCAATCGGCAAAGCCAAATTTTTAAAAGAAGATATGGTTAAACCAGGTGCAATTATAGTTGATGTAGGTATGAATAGATTAGAAAGTGGTTTGTGTGGTGATGTTGACTTTGAAACTGTAAGTCAAAAAGCATCTTACATTACACCAGTACCTGGTGGAGTGGGCCCACTTACTATTGCAATGCTCCTTTCAAACACATTTGACGCATATTGTAATAAAATTAAATAAAACGAGGTGATTAGGCAATGCTTATTGTTGGACTAGGAAACCCTGAAAAGAAATATTTTAAGACACGTCACAACGTAGGTTTTCGTTTTGTTGATCAAATTGCTGAAGAATTTAATGTTAAATTTAAATTGGATTCAAATTTAAAAGGAATGATTGGTGAATTTACATTTAATAATCAAAAACATTATTTATTAAAACCAGTTACATATATGAATAATTCTGGTGCTTCCGTACAAGCTACTATGAATTATTATAAAATTGAACCTGATGATCTATTAATTATATATGATGACATGGATTTACCTTTAGGAGCAATGCGTATACGTAAGTTTGGTTCCAGTGGTGGTCATAATGGTATGAAATCTATCATTGAATGTATTTCAACACAAGATTTCAAACGAATTAGAATTGGAATTGACCATCCAACTAATAATGAAATAGATTATGTTTTAGGAAAATTCAAAAAAGATGAGGAAAAAGTTATTCAAGATCTGTTTAATCAAGCGCCTATTATAATAAAAGATTATTTAAATCACGGCATTGATTATATTATGAATAATTATAACAACTAATGTTTGATATATATAAGTACTATAAAACACTTAAAAAATATGATGATTTATCAAACAAATTAATTAATCAAAATCATTATCTTTTAAATTCCTCAACAAACATTCAAAAACTAATTATTGCTGACTTGTTTCAAAAAACCAATAAAACAGTTATTGTAACTTATCCTAATATATATCAAGCAACTATCGCATATAACGATATGCTTGAACTCTTACCAGCTGAGTCTCTCAGCTTTTTTCCAGTTGAGGACATGATTGCAAGTGAAATGGTGGAATCTAGTAACTATTATCGATTAGAAAGAATCAAAACAGTTTATAAGTTAATCAATAATATTCCACAAATTGTTATTACAACAACAGAAGGTATTTTAAGAAATGTCATTAATCGTGATTTATTGAAACAAGCAGTTATTCAAATTCATAATAAAGATATTTATAAAAGAGAACAATTAATAAATGATTTAATAATAAGAGGATATCAAAAAGAATCGTTTGTTGATGTTCCAGGAACTTTTAGTGTTAGGGGTAGTGTTATTGATATTTATTCTATTCATTTAGATAATCCAATAAGAATTGATTTCTTCGATGATGAGATAGATTCGATTAAACTATTTGATGTTAAGACGCAAAGATCAATCAAAACAATTGAACAAATAGAAATCTATCCTTTTTATGATATATATTATCCTGAGAGTAATCTTCTAAAAATAAAAGAAAACATATCAAAAGAATATGATTCTAATGATTTAAGAACAAAAAAGATATTCAGTGATTTAGACAATTATCAACATCTAGATATGCTATATTTTTATTTGCCATTTATTGATGAAAATTATCAATTTTTCTCAAATATTGTTTTTGATAAATATTTAGTGTTTTGTGATTATACAAATATTTTAGAAAAAGAAAAGCAAATAATAAATGAAGTCGGACAATATGCTTCAGAAACACAATTAATTATTAAAAGCGATTTTTTAAATAGCATTAATGAAATAATTCAATTAAACAATAAAAATGTGATTTTCGAAAAATTTAGCACTGAAAATAACAATTATTTTAAATATTCGACAATTGATTTAAAGACAAGCGATAATGTTGATTACAATAATTATTTGCTTCATATGATTGATGAAGTCAAGATTAATCCAAAAACATATATAGTTAGCCATGTTGATGATGCAAAATTAAGATTAATTCAAGATCTATTAATTGGTCACAATGTTGATTATACAATGGTGGATAATGGCGAATTAATAAAAAAGAACAGTATTAATTTAGTTGTATCTACTAATTCACTTGGTTTTATTGATTATGAATTGAATATAGAAGTTATAACGCCTAAGCAATTTGCTAAAACAAAGGTGTTTAGGGTTAAAAAAGAAGGAATAGATAATACAGTTAAAGTTTATTCTAAAGAAGATTTAGTCATTGGCGATTTTGTTGTTCATGAAGATTATGGAATTGGACAATACCAAGGTATTAGAACAATTGATAATCGCGGTGTAAAAACTGACTATTTAACTGTTGTGTATGCCAAGGGCAATAAACTTTATATACCGGTTGATAAAATATATCGTATTCAAAAATATTTATCTAATGTTGATAAAGTTCCTAAACTATCAAACTTAGATGGTAAAGAATGGAAAAAGAAAAAAGCCAAAGTTAAAGAAAAACTTATTGATATTGCTAAAGATTTAATAAAAGTCCAAGCGCAAAGAGAATTAGCTAGTGGATATATATATGAAAAAGACTCATATATGCAAACACAAGTCGAAAACGATTTTGATTATATTGAAACACCAGATCAAATTAAAGCTATTAAAGAAGTTAAAGAAGATATGGAATCAACAAGACCTCTTGATAGATTAATTTGTGGTGATGTTGGATTTGGTAAAACAGAAGTTGCTCTTCGTGCAGCCTTCAAAGCAGTTGATAATGGTAAACAAGTAGCAATACTTGCACCTACAACAGTTCTTTCAAGACAACATTATTATACTTTTAAAGAACGTTTAGAAAAATATGGTGTAAGAGTTGAACTTTTAAACAGGTTTACATCAGCAAAAGAAATTAAAGCAATTCTTTCTGGTTTAGCTAGTGGTTATGTTGATATTTTAGTAGGTACTCA
>DBWT01000016.1:13992-23368 GCA_002309035.1 Caryophanales bacterium UBA1231
GATGAAGAACAAAGATTTGGTGTTGCTCATAAAGAAAAAATAAAGAAATTAAAAGCGAACATCGATGTTTTATACTTATCAGCAACCCCAATTCCCAGAACTTTACAAATATCTTTGTCAGGTTTAAGAGATATGAGTCTTATTGAAACACCACCAGTTAATAGAAAAAACATTCAAACATATGTATTAAAGTATAATGAAGCTGTTATCAGAGAAGCAATATATCGTGAAATGTCGAGAAGTGGTCAAACATTTTATTTATTGAATCGTATTGAACAATTAGATACGATTAAACTAATGATTAAGAGACTAATACCTTTCGCAAAAGTTGCAATCATCCATGGCAAAATGGAAAAAGATGACATTGAAGATACATTAATTGATTTCATCGATGGTAAATATGATGTATTAGTATGTACAACAATCATTGAAACAGGTATGGACATTCCTAATGCAAATACATTAATTATTGAAAAAGCAGATACTTTAGGTTTAGCTCAACTTTATCAAATAAGAGGTCGTGTTGGCAGAAGCGAACAACTTGCTTATGCTTATTTAATGTATGAAAGCGAAAATAAAGTAAGTGATATCGCCAAAAAAAGACTAAATACAATAAAAGAATTTACAGCATTAGGTAGTGGCTATAAAGTAGCAATGCGTGATTTAGCTATTCGCGGTGCTGGTGATATTTTAGGCAGTGAACAATCAGGTTTTATCGATGATGTTGGTATCGAACTATATATGCAACTTCTAGAAGAAGCAATAGAAGAACAAAAGGGAATACAAAAAGTCATTGAACCAGAAAAGAAATATAACCTTTTGATTTCTAAAACCGTTGATAATGATTATGTTGATGATGATACAGTTAAAATCGAAATCCACGAAGAAATTAGTAAGATATATACTAAAGAACAAGCAAATGAAATTGAACAAGAATTCATCGATCGTTTTGGTAAAATATCTGATGGTTTAAAAGCATATATATATTCTAAATATTTAGAAACACTTTTAAAGAAAAATGATGTTGAATCTTACAATAAATTAGATAAATCAATTACGATTATTTTCAGCGAAAAAAGAAGTCAAGAAATCAAACATATTTTAAAGATTAAACCATCTGGTTGGGCACTTTCAAATGCTCTATCTAGCAGACAAAGTGGAGGAGAATTTAGACTAAAATATGCCCTAACAATACCACTTCACTCATCGACTGACCAGTATTATTATGTTTATGAATTAATTGATTTCTTAGAAAGACTATAGGAAATATTCATTAAAATAAAAAACAACCTTTGTTCCTTTTTATTGCAATAAAACTTGGGTTGTGGTATACTTTATAACGGTTATAGGAGGCAAATTATGGCATTAGTAAATATGGTAAATATGCTTGAAAAAGCAAGACAAGGAAAATATGCAGTTGGACAATTTAACATTAACAACCTTGAATGGACTAAAACAATTTTAAATACAGCACAAGAATTAAACTCACCAGTAATTTTAGGTGTATCTGAAGGTGCAGCAAAATACATGGGTGGTTTTGATGTTGTTGTTGGTATGGTTAAAGGTTTAATCAAAGATCAAAATATTACTGTTGATGTAGCTATTCATTTAGACCACGGATCAAGTTTTGAAAACTGTAAAAAAGCAATTGATGCTGGTTTTACATCAGTTATGATTGATGGTTCACATCACCCACTACCTGAAAATATTCAAATGACTAAAGAAGTAGTTGATTATGCACACGCACGTAACGTTTCAGTTGAAGCTGAATTAGGTACAGTTGGTGGAAATGAAGATGGTGTTATTGGTGGCATTAAATATGCTGATTGTGGCGAATGTGTTAAACTTTGTCAAGAAGCACAAATCGATTGCTTAGCACCAGCATTAGGTTCTGTTCATGGCCCATATAAAGGTGAACCAGTATTAGGTTTTAAAGAAATGGAAGAAATTGGTCTTGCAACACAAAAACCATTAGTACTTCACGGTGGAACTGGTATTCCTGATGATAAAATCATGAGAGCCATTTCTTGTGGAACATGCAAAATTAATGTTAATACAGAATGTCAACTAGCATTTAATAAATTATTAAGAGAGTTTATTTTAAATCCTGCTAATGATGCTGTATATGATCCAAGAAAATTAATTGGACCAGCTCTAAAAGGAATTCATGATGCAGTATCTGAAAAGATGCATGTATTCGGTTCTGTAAATAAAAACTAAAAAATAAAATTAAGTAAGAGAAATCTTGCTTAATTTTTTACTTTTTGATAAGTTTATAATATAATTGTATTAACAACATATAGGTATGGTGATACTATGAATAAAAATTTAAAATTTATTGGTTATCTATTGCTCTATAACAAAATAGAAGGTTCAACATATATATCTAGAGTTATATCTGATATTATGACATATCTTCCATATATGGATAAATTTGTTATTTTTAATTTTCATCAAGAAGAACAAATATATTTAATACAAACCTTAAAAAAACAACATCCAAACGTTGAATATGCTAAAGTTGAATCCAAAGGTGAAGTGCTAGATTATATTCTTGCTTTAAATAATGCTAAAGATCAAGAATATGATTATATTACAATTCTAAAAGAAGGATATTTTTATGAAGATGATTCATACAAAGATATTAAACGAAAACTCATTCTTGGTGAAATTGATGAAAACAATGTGGTTATATCACCTATGCCTATATATACTTGTGAGGGTAAAAATGATTTAAAAGAAGAATCAAGAACAGTTAAAGGTGCACATTTAGTAGGTACATTTATTAATAAACATATATATTTCACTACAAAAGGTTTTGATATTAATTACTATCAAACAACATTTGACTATGATTATTGTTTGATGGTAAGGGAATTAGGTTATAATGTTTTATTAATGAATAATCTAGTGCTAAGAAACAGAAACTTCACACAAATTACTAAAACAATTCTATGGCATACATACAATGCATATCATCGTGATATATATGATGTCTACTATGAAACAAGAAACAGAATGTATCTTTGGAATAAATATAAAAAGTTTGATCCAGAGTATGTTAAAATAGATAAAAAACAACAATCTTATGAGTTTAAAGAGATGAGGCTTTTTGAGAAAAAATTCTCATTCATAAAAGAAGTTATAAACCAAGCACGTGATGATTACCGAAAAGGCAAAATGGGCAAAGCATTTAATGATATTAAGTACTAGAAAACATTAATAAATATAAAAAGCGAAACACAATTATAAAAAAATTGTGTTTTTTTAATTATTTACTTGTTTTTTTTTTTTTTTTTGGTTAACTGGCCCTGGAGGATAATATATGTATAAAAAGAATAAGCCATTAATCATTTTCACAATAATTTTTGTTTTGTTAACAATTGCTGCAACTGTTTTACCTTTTTGGAGATATAATTATAATTCAAATTATTGGGTTCCAGGGCGATATATAGGTGGATATTATGTATCTGGGCATTGGGCATCCGGAATATCTTCTTCTACTTACTTCATGTTTTCAGATGAATCTGCCATTATATGGGGCATCTTTATGATTCAATTTGCTATAATTATACTCATAATCAGTTTGCTTTTATATGGTGCAAAAAAATTAACAGTGAAGTCTAAAAAACAATATAGTGATGCTCGTATCATATTGATTGTATTTACTGCACTTGTGAGTTTGATATTTTTAATTTCATCGTTTGTTATTAGAAATGACTCTGTTTTTTATTGCCATTTTACAGCGTTGTACTATATCTTTTTCCCATTGTACTATGGAACAGCGATAGCCATGATTGTTATGGCGTTCTTACCCGCATATAAAAGAGTATTTGTGGAAGAAGCAAGTCAATCAGAACAAATAACAATCAATGAAACACATGATGAAAACACCGACGAATTACAACCAGAAAATAAAAATGAATCATATCAATATACAAATAACAATTTTGAAACACAACAAGGAGATAATATGGAAGGTAAAGTATATGCCAATTTAGAAGGCGCACAAAAAGTATTAGATGTATATGAAGATCGTGTTGAATTAACACAAATTAAAAATGCAAGAGCATTCTTAACAAGAAATTTACTTAAAGGAAATAAATCAATTGCATTTTCATCAATGACTTCTGTTCAATTTAAAGAAGGAACAAAGTTTTTATTAGGATACATTCAATTTGAAACAGCTTCTTCATTTGGAGGCGATAATTATGGCAGTGAAAACTCATGGACTTTTGAAATGTCAAAAAATGATATTGCAAAAGAAGTTTGTGAATATTGTCGTAAAAAAATAAAAGAAGTTCAAACAAAAGCAAATGTAGTTTATGCTCAGCCTCAACAAGTATCTGGTGCTGATGAAATCATTAAGTATAAAAAATTACTTGATGATGGTATCATTACACAAGAAGAATTCGATAAAAAGAAAAAAGAAATATTAGAAAGAATGTAAAAAACATATATAAAATAATTATTTAATCCTGATTAGTTTTTAATCTAATTAGGATTTTTTTAATTTTCTTATCATTTTGTTTGCAATTAATGATGGGTTTTGGTACAATATATAAGGCAAAAATGTAGGCAGAGATTTGCGAGGTTGCTGGTACGCACGGAAGAGTTGTCGTGTGAGTGCGTTTTATTAAAACCAGGGAATTCGCGAGGAGCCGAAATGCTTTTAGAAAAAGTATAAAGGAGGCTAACATGGCAAAAGAAAGAAAACTTAGAATAAGATTATTATCTTATGATCACAGATTAATTGATGAATCTGCTAAGAAAATTGTTGAGACTGCGAAGAGAACTGGCGCTAAAGTATCTGGTCCTATTCCACTACCAACAGAAAAGGAAGTATTTACAGTTATCCGTTCACCACACAAATACAAAGATAGTCGTGAACAATTTGAACGTAGAACTCACAAACGTTTAATTGATATCTTAAATATTACACCTAAAACAATGGATGCTCTAGTTCATTTAGAATTACCATCTGGTGTCGAAATCGTTCTAAAATAAATGAGAAAGAAGGAGGAATAAACTCATGGCCAAAGGAATCTTAGGTAAAAAAGTTGGAATGACACAAATTTTTTCTGAAACTGGCACTTTAATCCCAGTTACAGTTATTGAAGTAACTCCAAACGTTGTCTTACAAAAAAAGACTGTGGAAACAGATGGCTATGCAGCTGTTCAATTAGGTTATCAAGACATTGTTAAACATGCAACTAAACCTGAAACTGGACATGCAGCAAAAGCAAACACAGCCCCTAAGCGCTTCGTAAAAGAAATTGCTGGGGAAGAAATGCTAGCGTTTGAAGTTGGACAAGAGGTTAAAGGAAATATTTTCGCTGAAGGCGAATTAGTTGATGTTACTGGCACATCAAAAGGAAAAGGATTTGCTGGTTCTATTAAACGTCACAATTTCGCACGTGGACCAATGGGTCACGGTTCTGGTTATCACCGTGGAACTGGTTCTATGGGTGCAATTAATGCTGCTAGAATTTTTGCAGGTAAGAAGATGCCTGGAAGAATGGGTGGCGTTACAAAAACTATTCAAAATCTTGAATTTGTTAAATACGATCAAGAAAATAACGTAATCTTAATTAAAGGTAATGTTCCAGGAGCTAAGAACTCATTCGTAGTTGTTACAAATGCTGTTAAAGCAAAGAAACCTGAACTTAACCCTGAAAGTCTTGCGTAGGAAGGAGTAAATCATGCCAAGTGTTAAATTATTAAATCAAGCTGGTAAAAACGTTGGTACACTAGAACTTAGTGAACGCGTATTTGACGCTGTTGAACGCCAACAAGCTATTTTTGATACAGTAACTGCTGAACTTGCAGCTATGCGTCAAGGCACACAAAAAGCAAAAACTCGTTCTGAAGTAAGCGGTGGTGGTAGAAAACCATGGCGTCAAAAAGGTACTGGACGTGCTCGTCAAGGTACAATCCGTGCTCCACAATGGAGAGGCGGTGGTGTTGTATTTGCACCTACACCAAGAACTTACAATCTTAAAGTTAATAAGAAGGTTGTTCGTCTAGCAATGCGTTGCGTTCTTTCTGAAAAAGTAAGAGAAGAAAAGTTTATCGCATTAGATTCATTAAAACTAGAAAGTTTAAAAACAAAAGAATTAGTTAACGTTTTAACAAATGTTAATGCTGAAGGTAAAGTATTAGTTGTTACTAAAGAACCTAATGATCAAGCACAAATCGCTGGTCGTAACTTACCAAATGTTATCGTTGAAACTGTTAACCATGTATCTGTATATCAATTAATGAGTGTTAATACACTTGTTATTACACAAGATGCAGTTGAATACTATGAGGAGGCACTTAAATAATGAAAACTAATTATGATATTATTATTAGACCTATTATTACAGAAAAGACTTCTTCATTAGTTGATAAAAAATTACAATATACTTTTGAAGTAGCTAAAACTGCTAATAAAGTTGAAATCAAAAAAGCCATCGAAGATATCTTCAATGTAAACGTTGTGGCTGTTAGAACTGTTAATGTTCATAGAAAGGCAAAGAGAGTTTCTAAGTATGAAGGTTACAAAGCAGCTTATAAGAAAGCTATTGTAAGACTTGCAAACGGACAAACAATCGATGCATTCGAAGTATAGGAGGAATAAAGTATGCCTATTAAATATTATAAACCTACAACAAACGGACGTCGTAATATGACTGTCCTAACTTACGAAGAAATTACTACAGATAAACCTGAAAAGAGTTTATTAGTTACTCGTAAAAAACACAGCGGACGTAACAACTTAGGTAGAGTTACAGTTCGTCATAAAGGTGGAGCTGAAAAGAGAAAATATCGTGTTATCGATTTCAAACGTAATAAAGATGGTATTCAAGGTATCGTTAAAACTGTTGAATACGATCCAAATAGAAGTGCAAACATTGCATTAATTCAATACGTTGATGGCGAAAAACGCTATATCATTGCTCCAAAAGATTTAAAAGTAGGTCAAACAATTGTTTCTGGCGATGCATGTGATATCGTTATTGGTAATGCAATGCAATTACAAAACATCCCTGTAGGTACTATGGTTCATAATATTGAATTAAATCCTAAACATGGTGGACAATTAGTTAGAGCTGCTGGTACTTCTGCACAAATTTTAGGTAGAGAAGACAAATACGTTTTAATTAGATTATCAAGTGGCGAAGTTCGTAAAATCTTAGGCGTTTGCCGTGCTACTATTGGTACAGTTGGTAACGTTGACCACGAACTAGTTAATATTGGTAAAGCTGGTCGTACTCGTCATATGGGTATTAGACCAACAGTTAGAGGTTCTGTTATGAACCCTAATGATCACCCTCACGGTGGTGGTGAAGGCCGTCAACCAGTTGGTAGAAAAGCACCTATGACTCCTTGGGGTAAAGTTGCTTTAGGTCTTAAGACTAGAAAAACAAAGAAAAAATCTAACGCACTTATTGTACGTCGTAGAAATGGTTAGAAAGGGAGGAACTCAAGAATGTCACGTTCACTTAAAAAAGGACCTTTTATTGATGAACATTTAATGAAGAAAGTTCAAGCACTTAATGCTGCAAATCAAAAGAAGGCTATTCAAACTTGGTCTAGAAGATCAACAATTTATCCTGACTTTGTTGGACATACAGTAGCAGTTTACAATGGTAAAGAACATTTACCAATTTACGTTACTGAAGATATGGTTGGCCATAAATTTGGTGAGTTCGCTCCAACTAGAACTTACCGTGGTCACGGCAAAGATAAGAAAGCAGATAAGTAGGAGGTATTAAATAATGGAAGTTAGAGCTATTGCTAAATCAGTTAGAATGTCTCCTCGTAAAGCTAAATTAGTTATTGATTTAATTAGAGGTAAATCTGTAGGTCAAGCTATTGCAATCGTTAATAATGTTGAATCTACAGTTAAAGAACCAATCGCAAAAGTTTTAAATTCAGCTCTTGCGAATGCAACAAATAATTATCAACTTGAAGCTGATAAATTATATGTTAAAGAAATTTACGCTAACCCAGGCACAATGCTAAAGAGAATGCGTCCACGTGCTAAAGGTAGTGGCGACAGAATTTTAAAAAGAACTAGCCATGTAACAGTAATATTGGCTGAGAAAGAAAATTAGGAGGAGGAGCAAATTATGGGACAAAAGGTTAGTCCAGTCGGATTAAGAATTGGTATCATCCGTGGTTGGGATGCAAAATGGTATGCTCCTAAAGCTAAGGTTGCCGATTTATTACATGAAGATTTAAAAATTAGAAACTTCTTAAATGATTTTTATCACAATGCATATGTTGCTCAAATTGAAATCAAGAGAACTGGCAAAAAGGTTATCGTTGCTGTTCATACTGCAAAACCTGGCGCTGTTATTGGTAAAGAAGGTTCTAAGAAAACTGAAGCTGTTAAAGCTTTAGAAAAATTAACAAAGAAAACTGTTTACTTAACAGTTGTTGAAGTTAAAAACCCTGATGTTAATGCTGTATTAGTTGCAAGAAAAATGGCTGAAGATCTAGAAAACCGTGCTTCATTCCGTCGTGTTCAAAAGAACGCTATCCAAAAAGCTTTAAAAGCTGGAGCAAAAGGAATTAAGACACAATTATCTGGTCGTTTAGGCGGTGCTGAAATCGCACGTAGTGAAGGTTATATTGAAGGTAGCGTTCCACTACATACATTCCGTGCTAACATTGATTATGCAGTTGCTGAAGCAGCTACAACATATGGTAAAGTTGGTGTTAAAGTTTGGATCAATAAAGGTGAAATTTTAACAGCAAAACAAAATCAAAACAAAAAACAACGTAATTTTAATAAGGAGGACAAATAATTATGTTAATGCCAAAAAGAACTAAATATCGTCGTCCTCATCGTGTAAGTTACGAAGGTAAAGCAAAAGGTGGAAAAGAAATTTCTTTTGGTGAATTCGGTCTTCAATCACTTGAAGGTGCATGGATCACTGATCGTCAAATCGAAGCTGCCCGTATTGCTATGACACGTTATATGAAACGTGATGGTAAAGTATGGATCAAAATCTTCCCACACTTAATCAAAACTAAGAAACCTCTAGAAGTTCGTATGGGTTCTGGTAAAGGTGCTCCTGATGGATATGTAGCTGTTGTTAAAAACGGTACTATCATGTTCGAAATTGGTGGTGTTAGTGAAGAAGTTGCAAGAGAAGCATTCAGACTTGCTGGTCATAAATTACCTGTTAAAACTAAATTTGTTGCAAAACAAGTAGAAAGTGGTGAGTAAGATGGCTGCAAAGAAACAAACTAAAGTAGTTAAAAAATCACAAGTAAATCAAATTAGAGATTTAAAGAACGAAGAAATTGAAGCAAAGATCGTTGATCTTAAAAAAGAACTTCATAACTTACGTTTCCAAGCTGCTGTCGGAAAACTAGAAAA
>DBWT01000004.1:0-686 GCA_002309035.1 Caryophanales bacterium UBA1231
ACTGGTGCTGCACAAATGGATGGTGCAATCCTTGTTATTGCTGCAACAGATGGCCCTATGGCTCAAACTCGTGAACACATCTTATTAAGCCGTCAAGTAGGTGTTCCAAAACTTATCGTTTTCTTAAATAAATGCGATATGGTTGATGATGAAGAATTATTAGACCTAGTTGAAATGGAAGTTCGTGATCTATTAAGCGAATATGGTTTCCCTGGTGATGATACTCCTATCATCCGTGGTTCAGCATTAAAAGCTCTTGAAGGCGACGCTGAAGCTCAAAAAGCTATTATGGAATTAATGGACACTGTAGATGAATACATTCCAGACCCAGTTAGAGAAAATGACAAACCATTCTTAATGCCTGTTGAAGACGTATTCTCAATCACTGGTCGTGGTACAGTTGCAACTGGTAGAGTAGAACGTGGACAAGTTAGAGTTGGTGACAACGTTGAAATTGTTGGTATCAAAGAAACTCGTCAATGTGTAGTTACTGGTGTTGAAATGTTCCGTAAATTATTAGACTACGCTGAAGCTGGTGACAACATTGGTACATTACTACGTGGTGTTGCTCGTGATGAAATCGTTCGTGGTCAAGTTCTTGCAAAACCTAAATCAGTTCAACCTCATGATGAATTCGAAGCCGAAGTTTACGTATTAACAAAAGAAGAAGGCGGAAGACATACTCC
>DBWT01000004.1:692-21020 GCA_002309035.1 Caryophanales bacterium UBA1231
AACTATCGTCCTCAATTCTATTTCCGTACAACTGACGTTACAGGTGTTATCGAATTAATGCCTGGTGTTGAAATGGTTATGCCTGGTGACAACACTAGAATGGTAGTTAAACTTATTCACCCAATCGCTGTTGAAAAAGGTACTAAGTTCTCTATCCGTGAAGGTGGACGTACAGTAGGTGCTGGTTCAGTTACTGAAATCGATAGATAATTAAATTATTATATAATTATTATTAAATATGAAATCCAAAGCATTTGCTTTGGATTTTTTAATAACCACACTTAAATTATGAGTTAATTTACACTATTAGCATTTACATTTATCTTTTTATATAGTAAAATAATATAGGAGGTGTTGTAAATGAAAAATAAAATCCTTTTATTAATTGGTCTTATTTTAACAATTATTGGTTTAATTGTTTACCATATACCTTATGTTACATATTTTTGTGCTTGGAATGTTTATTGAGTTTTTAGCATTAATCTTCTTATTTATTTACTATATTATGAAATTTCGAAAATGCCAAACACTAAATAAGAAAGAATTATTATATCTTTTATTTTGTCCAACATTCTTCAATACTTTAATTATTATGGGTGGTTGGCTAATCAATCCATATTTTTATGCGTTTATTGCATTCATGATTGCTAATATTGTGATAATGATTATTTGTCTTATCAAACCGAAAGATGAAATAATCATCAATGGTAAGATGTATGCGATTGGAACACTCATTAGTGGAGTATCAGTGATTGCTGTTAACTACTTAATGGTAAAATTATACTATTTTCTTTGGGGATCAGTTAATCCTATTATAACAACTATTATTCTTTACATTCCTTTCGTTCTATCATTGATTTATGAAATCACATTGCTTTTAGTATTTCGTTTTGCTTTAAGCCACAATAAAGAACAATAATAATATAATACTCTAAGATTTTAATTTATCATCTTAGAGTATTTATTTCTTATACGTGATATTTATTGTTAAATTGTGGTATAATAATTATTGAATTGAGGTGCCATATGTTTATTGATACACATTGTCATTTAAATAGCGAACAACTAATCAATCAAATTGATGAAATAATGAATGAATGTCAAAAACAAAATGTTGGTTTAATCATTGTTCCATCATATACATATGAAACTGCTATCAAAGCTCTTGAGATTGCTGAAAAGTATGAAAATGTTTATGCATTAATAGGTTATCATCCAACGGAAATCAAAGACTATGCTGAAAAAGAATATCGTTGGTTAGAAGAACATATGAATCATCCTAAAGTGATCGGTGTTGGTGAAATTGGTCTTGATTATCACTGGGATACAACAACTAAAGAAGAGCAAAGAGAATCATTTATTAAGCAAATTGAACTTGCTAAAAAGTACCATAAACCAATTATCATTCACTCTCGTGATGCAATGTTTGATACACTAAGTATTCTAAAAGAGACAAATGCTGAACAAGTTGGTGGTATTATGCATTCATATGCTGGTTCAGCAGAAATGGCAGCAGACTTTATTAATCTTAACTTTTACATTTCTTTAGGCGGACCAGTAACATTCTTGAATGCTAAAACACCAAAAGAAGTTGCAGAAAAAGTTGATATTCAATATCTTCTTACCGAAACTGATTCTCCTTATTTAGCACCACATCCATTTAGAGGAACAGTAAATAAACCGATGAATGTATGTTTAGTAGCGCGAAAGATTGCGGAAATCAAACAAATATCAGTAGAAGAATTAAATAAACAAATCTTACAAAATGTTAATAAATTGTTTAAACTTGAGGTGCAAGATGAAAATAAATAAAATAATAATTGTTTTTCTATTTTTCTTGACATTATCATCATGTGGTAGAATTGAAGCAACAAATAATACAGTTAATGTTAAAAAAATCGAAGTTGAAGACTTTACTATTGCTTCATTTCAAGATGCATTAATGGAAGCAGCTGAAAAAGCAGAACAATCAGTTATTGCTTTAGTTGATTCTACAGCTTTATCTAATTCATTAGGTAGTGCGGTTGTCACAAAAAGATTAGCTTATAAAGATGGCCAAATTGTTGATGCTATTGATGGTATTGATTATTTTGAATACTTTGCGATAACAAATTATCATGTCATTGAGAAAAAAGGTAAACTATATACAAAAGTATATTTATCAGGTCAAACAGGTGATGATAAATATACAACAACAGATGTTGAAATTGAATTCTTTGATAAAGTAGTAGATATTGCTGTTATTAGATTTAGATCAACAATTTATCTACCAACCGCTACTCTTAAAAATAGTAATTATTTAAAGAAAGGTCAACTCGTTATCGCAATCGGAACACCAGCTAGCATCGATTATTATAATACTGTGACACAAGGCATTATTTCTGACCCATTGAGATATGTCAAAGAAAGTGGTGGCAGTAATTATTATATTCAACATGATGCATCTATTAATCCTGGAAATTCAGGTGGTGGATTATTCAACATTGAAGGAAAACTAGTTGGTATTAATACTTGGCGCTATTTAGAAAAAGGTGAAGAATTTATCAATTTGAATTTCGCTATCCCAACAAGTATTATTTATAATATGTGTTCGGAATATATCGAAAACTATGTATAAAAAAAGAAGTTAGATAATCAATGATTATCTAACCTTTTTTATTAATCAGCAAGTGATCCCATTGGATCCCAAGGTTTTAAGCAAATTGGTTTTTGTTCTAACGCTTTTAATTCAGCATCATTTAAATATTTTTTATTAATTACAACTTGGAAAACAAAACGATTAAACCAAGATTGTGTTGCAACATGATAGCCTTGGAAGGCTTTTTCTGTACCCCAGCTGTTTTGAACTTTCCAACGAAGTGGTTGATCATTTTCATCTAGATGAACACCAGTAAGAACCATCGCATGATTCATTACACTTGCCATATAATCTAGACCAATTTCTTTTGAAAAATCGAAATCAAGACCAAATGGTGTTTGATAGTCAAAGGCTAAATCATCCCAAATTCCGCCTTCACGGTCAGAGAACATTGAACAATCACTACCAAACCATGCAACTTCACCATTCTTTAATTGTGTTTTTGTAAGTTCAGTTAAGCGTTCCATTGAAACATTAAGGTGAACAACTGGTTTACCTTCTAAGACATTACCAAGATATTGAACAGTAAATGTTGTATTATATGGTTTATCTTTTGTAGGTGCATTAGTAACACTTACATATTCATCGATGAAATCTTTAAAGTATGCATCGAAGAATGATTTTGGTGTATAGCCTTTTTCAACACGATATTCATTTTTATCATTGCGGTACTCAAAATCAAATGTTTCTGGCACAAATCCATGAGCTGAAGTAAGTAGGTTGTAAACTTTCTGCATGAATTCATCTTTTAATGCACGAACTTTATCCATACCTTCATTTTTGTATATTTCTTTAGCCATGCCAGCGAATTTACGTAATTCAGCATCAAGTAGTCTGTTAACTTCTCTTGTATTGCTTGATTGATATGTTTCAGGCATTGCTTTCTTAGGAACGATACCATATTTTTTAACAATATTGACAAACATATCCCATTGTCCACCATCGCATAAAGCATTGTTAAGAACATGAACAAGAACACGGTCATCATGATCTTTATCGATTAATTCAATAATTGCTTCAAGTTCAAAATTAACTTTTTCAAGACGGTCATAGAATGCAACAAAACTTTGTGATAATTCAAAATCTTTGATACCATGTTTTTTAGCAACGATTTCTCTTAAAACATTGCAGGCAGCAAAAATCCAGCAACGACCACTTGATTTTTGATTTGTTGCTGACATTGTAGGAATATCAACATTGAAAATAAAATCATCAGATTTTAGGTTATCGCCACTTTTAGCTAGATTAGAAAGTGGTGCATTGTATAATGCATGTCTTACAATTGTATTCTTTTTACATTTACGATATTCATTATTTAATTCTTCAAAGCGTTTAGGTGTTAAACATTGTTTTTCTTCTAACTTCATTTTTAATCTCCATTTTTTAAGTAATTTAGGCAAGAAATGATATCACCATATAAAAATTGATCAAGCGATGTTTCACCATAGTAATTAGTAACAGGAAAATTATCATCGATCAACATTTCTGTTTTTTCTAATCCTTTGATTAAAGATAAATCATCAAAGATTAAATAATCAAATTGATAAATCTTGTTTTCCAAAAGAAAATGGTAATCATCGATCATTTCGATTTCTTTATTGATTATTAAAATGTCTTCATCTAAAATATTGATGTTTTTCTTTGTAATTATGACTATCATTTTATACCTCATTTATATTATACACTATTTATTTTATTTTTAAAGATATTTAGTCCTTGAAAATGTTTTACACTTAATTTATTAAAGAAGTGTTGTAAATTATTAAACACTAAATACTTTATAATTATTCATGATTGTGATATAATATATTTACTATATTGGTGGATAAAATGAAGATTAGATGTAAAAATTGTTATCGTGTTTTGAATAACGATGAAGAATGGTGCACTAGATGTGGTGCACATAGCGATGAAGTAGCTTCATATTTACGTACAGGAACAGTGCCTGTTGATGAAGCAGCTATTTGTAAAAGATCATTTTTGATGTATTTCTTGTTTGCTTTTCTTTTGAATGGCATTTTAGATATTCTTTTTGGTATGGTTTTCAATGCTTCAAATGATACATATCTTGGAGAGGTTGGACAAAGCTTACCATATGCGATTACATATTATTCATCAATCAACGCTTTATTAATTACCAGCATTATCACATTTACTTTAATGGTTATTGTCAATTATCAAGATTTAAAAAAATACTTAACTGTTGTTTTTGACAAAAGAACAATCATTTCTTTAAGTGTTGGATTTGCTGTTATCATTGGTCTAGTCTTCTTATTTAAATATACACCATTAACTATAACACCTGAATATTTTAAACAATTCTTAATAAACCCCACAGCTGATATGAAGATTAGTGGGTCTGTTAACCTCTTTAAGATTGTTTTTGTTTTATTATTCTATGGTTTAACAGAAGAATTAGTATTCAGAAAAGCATTTATTAATTATTTAGATCAAACAACTCTACTTAAAGATATTACAATAATGATACTTTCATCATTAGTATCGACAGGAATGATGATTACTTGTTATTTATTATTGGTAAAAGCATCATTCGTTAATTATTTGTTTTTCATTGGGACTAATTTAATAGTTAATTTCTTATTATCTTTAAATTATTTCATCAATCGTCGTTCTTTATTTACGAATTTAGTATTGAGAGTTGTTTTCATTATTTTCTTTGTTATCATTTTAATCATTTAATCTTTTGAGGTGCAAATATGAGTTTAACAGCAGGAATCGTTGGTCTACCAAATGTCGGAAAATCAACATTATTTAATGCTTTAACAAAATCTAGTGTTTTAGCAGCAAACTATCCTTTCGCAACCATCGAACCAAATCAAGGTATTGTCTTACTTAAAGACGAACGTTTAGACAAAATTGTCGATATCGTTCATCCAAGAAATGTGGTTAATACAACCGTTAGCTTTACTGACATCGCTGGTTTAGTTAAAGGTGCTAGCCTTGGCGAAGGTTTAGGCAACCAATTTTTATCACACATTCGCGATGTTGATGCGATCATCGAAGTTGTACGTTGTTTTGAAGATGACAACATTATCCATGTTGATGGAACAATCGATCCTAAAAGGGACGTTGAAGTTATTAATTTAGAACTTGCTTTAGCTGATTTAGATGTTGTCACAAAGCGTCTACCTAAAATTGAAAAAAAAGCGATACTTCGTGTTGATGAAGAATCACTTGTTGAATACAATGCTTTAAATAGAATCAAAGATGCTTTAGAAAAAGGTCAAAGTATTAGAACTTTAACATTTAGTGAAGAAGAATATGCACTTGTTAAAAATTATCAATTCTTAACAATGAAACCTATTCTTTATGTAGGTAATATTAAAGAAGATGACTTAGGTCAAAAAACAGAACATATGAAAGCTCTAGAACTTCTTGCCAAACAAGATAATTCAGAGGTTGTATTCATTTGTTCTAAATTAGAACAAGAATTATCTGAACTAGACCCTGCTGATCAAGCAATGTTTTTAGCTGATTTAGGTTTAGAATCATCTGGACTTGACCGCTTAATTAAAAAAGCATATGATTTGTTAGGCCTTCAAACATTCTTCACTGCTGGTGAAAAAGAATGTCGTGCTTGGACTTTCAAAAAAGGCATGAAAGCGCCTCAATGTGCTGGTGTTATTCATAGTGATTTTGAAAGAGGCTTTATTAGAGCAGAAACAATTAGCTATGATGACTTCATCAAATATGGTGGTTTGAATGAAGCCAAAGAAGCTGGTAAAATGCGCAGCGAAGGAAAAGATTACATCGTCCAAGATGGCGATATTATGTTATTTAGATTTAACGTATAAGGAAGTGCTTTATGAAAGAAGAATATTTAAAGGAAGGACTTAAGATTATCTCAACTCTTAATGCTTTGGCGTACCAAGCATATATTGTTGGTGGTGCTGTGCGTGATTATATCATGCAGAACGATTTTAACGATATCGATATCGCAACTTCCGCACGCCCTGAAGAACTTCAAAAAATCTTCCCCAACGTTAAAATGGACTATAGTCAATTAGGCTTTGTTGTTTTAAAACAAAATGATTTTGTCTTTGAAATCTCAACTTTCAAAAAAGAAGAATATGATAGTGCGAGAATACCATCAAAAGTATATTACTCAAATAGTCTAGTTGATGATATTAAGCGTCGTGATTTTACAATTAACGCCCTAGCCTTAACCGATAATTTAAAAATCATCGATTTAGTCAAAGGTCAAAAAGATATTAAACATAAAAAGATTAGAATTATTGGTAATGCTAAAAAACGCTTCTTAGAAGATCCTCTACGTATCTTAAGAGCATATGAATTGATTGGTCGTTTTGATTTCAATCTATCATTCAAAACAATCAATGGTATTCAAAAAACAAATAAAGAGCTTTCAGCTATTTCTAATTATCAAATATCAAAAGCAATCAATAAAATCTTTTCTTCACTTTATGGTTCAAAAGCTGTTAAGCAAATGATTATCAATAGAACTAATCGTGAATTAGTTGATTATGCTGATGGCTTATATATTATTAGTCGACACTATAAAAAACTTGATATTATTGAAAAGTTTGCTTTATGCTTTGCTTATCGTAATGTCATTCCAATCAACAATTCTTTAGATAAAGTGACATTATCAAAAATCACTAATCTAATGAAGATTATTGATTATACAAAACATTTCACAAAAGAAGAAAATATTAAACCTCAAGACATTATAAAATATGGTATTGATGATTTAATTAGTGCTTTAAAGATTAATCATTACATTCGTAAAAACTACCCTAATTTAGTTTCACGTGTGAAAGCTATGTATAAAAACTTAAGAATTAAAACCATCAAAGATTTAAAGATTAAAGGTAGTGATATTGTTAGTTTAAATGGTGGTCTAAAAGGTAGCTATGTTGGTGAAATCATCAATGAACTAGCATCTGAAGTTGCTTTAGAAATGCTTCAAAATGATTATACTGAATTAATCAGAAGAGCAAAAGAAATCAGTGATCAGATGAATAAAGTTGAAGATGAAACACCAGTAGAAGTTGATAATCAAGAAAACATCGAAGTAGTTGATTTAAGTGAACAACCAGAAACAAAGAGTTTCGATGATAATTATGATTTGATTTCATTAAAACTTAAATATGATATGCTTTTCCAAGAAAAAGTAGAATCAACAATGAAACTTTTCCTTAAAGGAAATGAAACAGAAGAAGAATACAATCTTCTTCAAACAGAAGTTCAAAGCCGTGTTAAAGAGGCTTTACTTGAACAAAACAAAGATTTTCAAAAGCTTGAAGAAAGGGGGCTAATCTAAATGAAGTTTAAAGATTTAAAAGTTGGTGATACTAATGTTGTTTTACATGCTTTAGTAATTGATTGTAAAGTTAAACAAACTGTTAATCAAACTCCTTATTATGGTTTAATAATCTCTGATGGTGAAGAAAACTGTGATGCTCGTATTTGGTCCATTTCTTTAGTCAATAATCTTAAAAATGAAAAAATCGAAAATGGCGAAGTTTATAAAATGACGATCAAGGTTAATGATTATGCTGGTAAAAACCAAATCATTATCACAAAAATTGAAGATCATGACGATGATTTAGATTTATCTCTTTTCTTTAGAACAGCGCCAATTGAAAAAGATGAATTAAAAGACTATATTGAAACAGTAATGGCTTCTATTCAAAATCCGATTTTAAAGAAAATCGTTTATGATTTAATTGAACCACGTAAAGATTTATTCTTTAATCATCCTGCTGCTGTGACAATGCATCACAATTATATTGGTGGTTTAGCTCACCATGTTTATTCAATGTTGAAGATTTCAGAAACCTTAGTTAATTCATATCCAGCTTTAAATTACGATTTATTAGCTAGTGGTATTTTAATTCATGACCTAGGTAAATTAGTGG
This sequence comes from Caryophanales bacterium UBA1231, assembly GCA_002309035.1. The sequence goes on from DBWT01000004.1 coordinate 9,234, forward strand.
AAATCACTCAATCAAAATCACCAACATATTCAAAAGAAGGTAATCTTTTAGGACATATCGTCATTGGTATGAATATGCTAAATGAAGTATTAGTTTTAAATGGTTATGAAGGAACAGACGAAGGCTTAGCCTTAATGCATATGATTGCTGCTCACCATGGTGAACTTGAATTTGGTAGTCCTAAAGAACCTATTATTTATGAAGCTTTAGCTCTTCATTTAATTGATTTAATGGACGCTAAGCTTGCTGGATGTCAAGAGTACATCAGTAAAACACAAAAAGGTACATATACTAATCCGATTCCATCAATTGGCAAAAAGGTTTATTATGTTCCAAATATTGAAGAAGAATAGGTCAATAGACCTATTTTTTGAACTAAACTAGGAGGATTAAATGATGGACCTTCAAAGTATGAAAACCAAATATCTTTTGACAAATAATTTATCATTTGGAAGAAATGTCATCATTGAATTAAATTTAAAGAAACAACCAGTTTTAAATTACCGTTTAATGACAATCCATCAATTTTTAAAAGAACATTATCTAAATAAACGTTTTATCAACAATCATGAATCATCTTTAATAATGTATCAATTAATTAAAGAAAATGGCTATGGTTTTCCTCAAACAATTATCACAAGAGGCGGTGTCAAAAAACTTTATGAAGTCATCTTCGATTATTTGATTTGTGATAATGATTCTTTTCTTGGTATTTATCAAGCATCATACAAGCAGTTAATAGATGATTACAATCAATACTTAACTAGTCATTCATTAATTGATTACATTCAAGCATTAAAGTTAATCAACAAAAGAATTGATGCTGAATGTTTCGTTTTAGAAGATTTATTGCTAGCTCCGCTTGAAGAAAAGATGTTAAAAAATGTTTTTGGAAACTTTACATATCTAAAAATATCTTCAAATCAACCACATATTAAAAATCTTTATGATTGTTATGGAATATATAATGAAGTTTTAAATTGTTTAGAAACAATTGAACAAGAGAAGCTTAATATCAATGATACGATAGTTTATTATCCTAATCAACAATATGAAAACTTCTTTTATAGTACTTTAAGTTCAAGGCTTATTTCTTTTCAAATGAAGATTCATGCAAGTTGTTTGGATACAATAACTTTTCTTAAAGATATTATTAACTATTTAGATGATTATAAATATGAACTATTAGAATCTCTTGTTAAATGTAATAGCTTAGATCATGTTTACTTAGATGAGTTTTATAAAACCCTCTTTTTCCCAGAAATTATCGTAGGCTTTGGCAAACAAAGAACAATGGAGTTTTTAAAGACAATCAAAGATAAAACCGATCAAGAGCACATTTATCAGTTTATCAGTGAACTAATTGATATTAAAGATAAAGATATTGATTTTGATAAATTAATGGCATTCTTGTTTAAATATTTACCAGTAGAAGAAGAATTAAAAGAAGCATTATTAAATATCAGACCACTTTATTTATTAAGCGATGAACCGATTGAAACACTTAATGATGAAATCGATAAATTAATGGTTAGTGTTGGAAATGGTGGGTTAACATTATCGCTTTTTGAAAAGAATATTCCTCATAAAAAGAATGTCTTCATTATTGGTCTATCACAAATGAATGTTTTAAATTCTTATCCAGAAAATCCCTTCATTATCGATGTTGATTTATATGATAAAACACTTAATTATGAGGGAATTCACTTGGTTAAATATTTGAAGAATCAAACAACTAATAATTTAGAATATTTAATTAATCACACATCAGCTCATTTATATTGTTCTTATTCATCTTTCGATAAAATTAATGGTCGGCCAACAAGTCCAAGTGTTTTCTTTTTAAAAATGAAGAAGATGTTTTTTGAAGAAGAGAGTATTCAACTTCCATTAATCAATTATTATCCAATTTTAAATGGTGGAAGTATTTTATTGAAAAAAGATGAGAAAGTGATAAATACAAAAGACGAAGAAAAGTCAGATAAAAATATCATTTCTTTATCACCTTCTTCCATTAAAATCTTAAAAGAATGTCCTTTCCATTATTATTATCATGATTTATTAAATCTTGTGGATGTTCAATATCCAAAACTCAATGAATATGAATGGTTAGAAGCCAATACGAAAGGTACATTCTTCCATAAGATTTTAGAAGAGTATGCTAAAAGAGCTCTCTTTAAAGATAACTTTCAAGATACACTTAATATCGATTACTTTAATGAAGCATTTGACATTGCTTTAAAAGACATCAAGAAAGTTAGTGTCATTAAAAATGAAACACTATATCAAAAAGAAGCTCAAGAAATCAAAGAACTTGCTTTAGATTATTTAGCAGATGAAATCAACGAAAACTTTAAAAATCAAAAGTATCGTGTTTTAGGATGTGAATATCCAATTAAAAATAGTAATTTTACATATTCCAATAATGGTATCACAGTTAAATTTAGTGGTTTTATCGATAGAGTTGATGGATATATTGAAGATGATATTTTACATCTACGCTTTGTTGATTATAAAACAGGTAAAGTTCACGCTAAAAAAGACAATCCACATGTTCAACATATTATTTATTCAGAAGTTTTGAAAAATTCAACAAACAAGCTTTTTAATCTTTCTTATAAACAAATTGTTGTTGATAGCTTCACTTATGATTATGCATTTGAACGTGAAAAAATAGAATATTCTGCTTCTGAAATAAGTGATGGAATTGATGAAGTATATCAAATGATTGATAAAGTTGTTATTGGTTTTTATACATCTGCTAGTACATATTTTGATGATTTACAATTACTATGTCCTGAAAAAATTAATTGTACATATTGTCATTTAAAAGATGTATGTATTAAGAAGTTGAAAGGAGAATGCTAATGGATTATCAAAATGAATTATTAGAACGTAAACAATTACTTGTTGATACTAAAAATCTTTTTGTTCAAGCAGGGGCTGGAGCTGGTAAGACAACATCTTTAGTTCAAAGAATTGTTCATTCCTTTACTCAAGGTGTTCTTCCTAAAGAAGTTGTATCGATTACATTCACAAATAATTCTGCCGAAGATTTAAGAAAAAGAATTATTGAAAAGCTAAGTGAAGCACAATTAACCGACATCTTAGAACATATCGATGAAATGCATATTTCAACAATTCATAAGTTTTGTGGTGACATTTTAAGAGAAAACTCAATCTATGCATCGCTTTCACCAGATTTCAAAATTTTAAGTGATGAAGAAGATTACAATCGTAAACAATTAGTTTTAAATAGTTTCTTAAGAAAAATGCCTAAAAAGGTATGGGATCAATTAGACTCTTTCAATTATCCACGCTATAAAGTTAAAATCGATTTAGAAGGATTATATCTTGCTTTAACATCATTCATTGAACCATTCCCTTTTGAAAACATCTATCAAGAAACTGTTACATTAGATTTAGATGTTAAAAAAGAAGTCAAAAGAAATGTTCAAGCCATTGTTGATATTACTTTAAATTCAGAAGATGAACTTTTAGAAATTGCTAATCAAGGTAAAAAGAAAAATGATGTTCTTAATACATTAAGCGATATTTATAAAAAAGGAACATCATTTAATCCTCTAACTCGTAAAGACATCGATTTACTTAAAGAATACACTAAGCAAATTTTGAATGACCATAAGAATCCATTTTTAGATAAAGAAGAGATAGTATCTCCTTTTTCAGGCACAAAGCTTAGAGGTGAAAAAAAGGAAGCCATTCTTTATTATCAAGAACAAATCAGTGAATATGTATTTGCTATTGAAAAATTAAGAGCGGAAGAAGATATTAAATATAAAAACTCTTTACTAAAAGTGGCATATGAAGTTTATCAAAACTATTTAACATTTCTTGATAATGATTATTCTTGTGTATCTAATGATCAAATGCTTTATAAAACTTTTGCGTTATTAAAAGACAATAAAGATGTATTAGACAAACTTCAAAATAAATATAAACATTTATATATTGATGAATACCAAGATACTGATCACATTCAAATGGCTATTGCTTTACTCTTAACAACTAAAAATGATCAGTTAATTGGTAATTCTTTGTATGTTGTAGGTGATCCTAAGCAATCGATTTATCGTTTTAGGGGTGCTGAACCAAAAGTTTATTTCGATACCAAAGATTATTTCATCAACCATAATAATACTAAAATCTATGATTTAAATATCAATTTTAGATGTAATAGTGAAATCTTAAAATGGGTCAATGAAAAATATCATGAAATTAAATTAACAAATGATGCATATATTCCAATGATGACGAAGAAAAGCAATGAGATTTCACAAGCTGAATTAGATGATCAAAAACATTTACTGGGCTTTTATCAAACAATTGGAACTGAACCTAAAGATATTGCTGAAACAGTTAAGGCGTTAATTAATAATTATGAATTAAGACGCGTAAAAGATGATAAAGCAACTTATCGTAAGATTACATATAAAGATATTATGATTTTAATGCCATATCATGCTAAAATGGATGCATACATTAAAGCTTTATCACAATACAATATTCCTACTAAAGTTTCAGGTGAATCTAATTTTGAAGATGTTTTAGAAATCAAATGCTTTGTTAATCTTTTGGATGGTTTAATCAACGATAACCCTAATTCACTTCAAGCAAGCTTAGAAGCTTTAAGAGTTGTTTATGAAACAGATTTAGCACAATTGTCTTTTAAAGAATCACAAGCTTTCATTCATGAAAGATATGGTGAGTTAAAAGAACAAACAAAGGATATGAATTATCTTGGAATAGCATATCATTTAATTGAACATTTAAAATACATTTTCCAAGATCAATTGTTAGAAGACTTTAAAATCAACTCTATTCTTTCTAAAATCTATCAAATGATGGAAGAAGTAATCGTTCAAGACCATTTAAATTCATATAAACTAATCGAAGTTTTAAGAACATACTTGAGTAAAACAATTGATACCGAAGCCCTTATGGATAGCGATACGAATGCGGTATACTTACTTAATGTCCATAAATCAAAGGGTCTTGAATCACCTATTGTCATTTGGGTTGGTAACGATAAAGAAGGAACAGAACGCAACAATAAAGTTGTCAAAGATAATATCTTATATCTTACTGGTAATAAAGTAAAAGATTCACTTTATAAACCACTTTGTCTATATGATAATTCTTCTGATTTAGTTAATTCTCTATTAAATGAAGATTTAGAAGAAAGATCAAGACTAGAATATGTTGCATGTACAAGAGCAGAAGAAGCATTCATCTTTACAAAAAATGATAAAGATAACAAAATGTTTTCTTCACAATCTGGTATTTACAAAATTCATGAATTAAGACAAATCAACAAAGAAGTAAAAGAAATAGAAGATGAAGAACAGAACATCGTGCCTTATGTTGAAAAAGAACACAACTATTTAAGCACTAATCCTGTACTCACTATTTCATCACCTTCATCAAAAGAACAAGATAGTAAAACATATACTGAATATATGAGTTTATATAAAAAGACAGAGCGACCTAAAGGTAATATCGTAGGAACACACATGCATAAGGCTCTTGAATTATTAGTTCAAAAGCAAGAAATCGATGAAATCTTAGATTATTTAAAGACAAGTGAAAATCTTGATGAATTAGAATTATCTTTTTTAAAGACAATTTTAAAAAGAACTAAAGAACACTATCAAGAATTAAACTTATTTAATAAAGAATTGTATCCAGAATTTACTTTCTCATATCAAAACAAGAATGGTGAAATTATGAATGGATCAATAGATTTATTAGTTATCGATAATAATCAAGCTTTAATTATTGATTATAAATCAGATGAAGCTGATTATTTAGAACAAAACATTTTTGAACAAGTCTTAAAAGAAAGATACCTTCCACAAATAGATTGTTATAAAGAGATTGTGAAAGACTTAATCAATGTAGAAACAATCATCACAAAGATAATTTATTATCGTAATTATCAAAAAGATAAAGAAGATATTGAAATTAAGACATATAAAATATAAAAAGAAGATGAGAAATTATTCTCATCTTTTTTAAATATCATATTCTTCTTCACCAATGATTGATTCAAAATCATAAGGTGAAATATCATCTTTTTTCTTTTCAATATATTCGTTACTTAAAGCATCATCGATTGTTAGATGTTCTTTTTCATTATTGAGGTATTTAAAAATCATTTCTTTTAGTATAGTTTGACGTGGATTTTCAATGTATGAAATACCACGATTTAAATAGTATGGATCACCGATGATGATTAATTGTTGTTTTGCCCGTGTGATTGCTGTATAAATGAGTTTACGCTTAAGCATAAAAGCATAGTATGATGATATTGGTAACACAATGATTGGAAACTCACTGCCTTGTGATTTGTGAACACTTATCGCATAAGCTAATGAGATTTCTTCTAATTCATCGATATTGTATAAGACTTTACCAGTATCATATTTAATAATGACATTTGTGATTTTATCAAACTTAATAACAAAATCATCAATGATACCGATATCGCCATTCATAATTTTCTTATCAACACGATTAACAAGTTGAATTACTTTATCACCTATTTTAAATGCTTGGGAATGGAAGTTAATTTGTCTTTCTTCTTTATTATATAGAGCTTGAATCGTATTATTGAGTTCATTGATACCACCAACTGCTCGATACATTGGTGCAAGCACTTGAACATCACTAACAATATCTATACCTTGATTCATTAACTGTGCCATAACTTGCTTAGTTTCACTAGCAACTTGTTCACTTGGGCAAGAAATAAATGTTCGATCAGGATAGTTTTCCATCAAATCTTCTGGTAAAACTCCATCATTGATACTATGAGCTAAATCGATAATTTTAGAGTTGGCACCTTGACGATGAATCTTTTTAAGTCTTGTTGTTGTAATTTCTTTAGTATCGATTAAATCTTTTAATACTTGTCCTGGCCCAACTGAAGGCAATTGATCCACATCACCAACAATAACAACTTGGCATTTTTTTTGCGTTCCCGCAAACAATTGATAAGCAAGAGGTAAATCCATCATCGAAGCTTCATCAACAATGATAAATTGATCATCAGTTTGATTGTATGGTCCATATTCAAAATTAAAACCATTAAATCCTAAATAGCGATGAATTGTTGTTGCTTCAAAATTAGTAATTTCAACTAATCTCTTACTAGCTTTACCTGTTGGTGCTAAGAGCTTAACACCTAATAAAGAGTTTTCTTGGTTTTTGTGAAGTTTCACATAAAGTGCAAGAATAACTTTGATGATTGTTGATTTTCCTGTTCCAGGTCCACCTGTAATAATGGAAAGAGGATTGAGAAAAGCTTCAAAGACTGCTTTTTGTTGTTCGGCTGTTAAAGTAATATTGATTTCTTTACTTATCACATCATATGCACTTTGAAGATTATTTAGTTTATATGATGTTTCATTTTTAAGTTTTTCCACAACATACTCAGCTAATTTTTGTTCTTTATGATACATTTGATAATCAAAAATCAAATCATTTTGTTCGAGAATGAGTTTATCATTGATAGCATTCTTTAATAAATCACTAAATTGCTCTTTCGTTAAATAATCATTTGATAGATAACGATTGATAGCTGAATGTAGTTCAGTCTTATCACAATAGCTATTGCCATTTTTGTAGATTGTATCTTGTAAGATATAAACAATAAGAGCAGATAGTCTATTATATGAATGTGGTGAAATACCAATTGTTAATGCAAACTTATCACATTTAGAAAAACCAAAATATTCGATTTTCTTAATTAATTGATAAGGATTTTCTTGAATGCTTGGAAGGGCATCACTGCCACAAACATCGATGATTTTTTTTGATAAATCTAAACTTAAACCATTTTGAATAAAGAACATAAAAGCATCTTGATTTACAATATTATCTTTAATTGTTCGATAAATTGAATCAATTTCTTTTTGCTTTAGTTTAGGAACTCTTTTCAAAACATTTTTATCTTCAATAATTAAGTCGATAGCATCAAGACCTAAAGTATCAACAATACTGGATGCTTTAACGATACCAATACCTTCAAATAAATCACTTGAAAGATAATCGATTAAAGCTTCTTTAGAATTAATAGTCGATCTTTTAAATGAAGTAAACTTAAATTGTAAACCATAATTTGCATCTTTCACGAAATTACCAATAAAGGTGTAGACTTCTTCGACATATGGTTGTCTTTCAATAATACCTACACATGTTATTTTATTTCCAATTAATTGGTATTTTTCATGTAAGTCAAGATAGTCTTGATGATTGATGGTTGTTGTTAAAATACAATAACCTGTTTCTTTTTTATAGTATGTTATTTTTGATATTCTTGTTGTAATTTCCATGTATATATTATACTAAAAATAACAAAAAAAGGTTTTAGATGTGATAAAAAAAGAATGAACTAATTGTTCATTCTATTCGATAAATTCAATGATTGTTTTATCAGGTAAATCATTACTTTCAAAAGGGTTAAATGATAATAATTGGTTATTTATTTTAACTTTATATTCTTTCTTTTTTAGTAAATGAACAGCTTCATTTAAACAACCATTTTTTACTAAATAAAAGTTATAGCCTAAATATTTATTGGCATCTTTTATTTTTCCGTCGCTTAGATAATTTTTGATGAGCTTTGTTCCGATTTTTTTGTTATCTAAACTAATTTCAGGAATAATCACTGTCTTGAAAAAAGAAAGAAGATCCTTCGCTTTCCCCTCACCTAAGTAGCCAAAGGAAAAATCAAAGCCCACAATTAAAGATTTAACATCCATTGTTTCTTTTAATGATTTGATAAAAGTGTCTTTTGAAAGTCTTAAAAAATCTTTATTTGTTTTGATGATTATAAAATAATCAAAACCTAATTGTTCACATTTTTTAATCTTTTCATCTGTTGAAATAATTGGAAAAGTTGCATTTTCTTTAATCACATTGATAATTAATGGTTCAAAAGTCATAATAGCGGATGACATCTTTTGACTTTTAGCTTGAGCTAAACATTCATCAATGAGTTTCATATGAGCTAAATGAAGACCATCAAATTGACCAATTGTTAGGACAATGTTGTTTAGTTTTTCATGGATTTCATCAAAATAAAGAACTTGCATATTAGTACTTTCTTTCCTCATCATCCATAAATACTTGATCGATGATTGCACCACCAAGGCAATACTCACCATCATAGAAGACACATGCTTGCCCAGGTGTAACAGCCCATGATGGTTTTAAAGTTTCAACTAAGATTTTATTGTCCTCTAAATAGTGGATAATAACATCTTCATCTTTGGCACGATATCTAAATTTGGCTGTAATGTGGGAACCATCAAGTGGTGGTTCATTAAAGAAATTAGGATTTGTGACAATAATTTTGTTAGCATAAAGAAGAGGATTTGTTTTACCTTGAGCAGCATATAGTGTGTTGGTTTTTAAATCTTTACCAACGATATACCAAGGTTCTCCGTCGCCACCAATACCTAAACCATGACGTTGACCAATTGTATAATACATTGTTCCTTCATGTTTTCCAACAACTTTTCCATCGATTGTTTTAATATCACCAGGTTTAGCTGGAAGATAATTTTTAAGGAATTCTTTAAAGTCTCTTTCACCAATAAAGCAAACACCTGTTGAATCTTTTTTGTTATAAACAGGAAGATCATTTTCTTCTGCAAGTGCCCTAACTTCCTTCTTTGTTAAATCTCCAATAGGAAATATTGCTTTGGCAAGCTGATCCTTTGAAATGAATGCGAGGAAGTATGTTTGGTCTTTGTTTTGATCTTTAGCTCTTAAAAGATAGTGTTTATCATGATCATGTATGACTTTTGCATAATGTCCCATCGCAATATATTCAGCTCCTAAATCTAAAGCTTTGTTTAAGAATGCTTTAAATTTAATTTCTTTGTTACACATAATATCGGGATTAGGAGTACGATTCTTTTGGTACTCATCTAAGAAATATTTAAAAACGGTATTCCAATATTCTTCAACAAAATCAACACGATTTAATTTTATACCTAGTTTATCAGCTACTAATTTAGCATCGTTATAATCTTTTTCCTGTGGACAAATGTCATCTGTAATCGTTGGATTACCTAAGACATCATTATTTGTTGTGCTGTCCCAGTTGCGCATGAACATTGCTTCAACATCATAACCTTGTTGTTTTAAAAGAAGAAGGGCAACTGCTGAGTCAACACCGCCGCTTAAACCAACGATTACTTTCATTTTCCTTTACCTCATTGTTTGTTTTAATTCGATGATTGCATCTCTAAGCATTAAAGCTTCTTCGAAGTTCAATTCTTTAGATGCTTTCTTCATTTGTATTTCTAAATTCTTAATAATATTTTGTTTTTCAACTTTTGTTAGTTTCTTGAAGTCATTATCATCAAAGATAACATCATCTTCTTGATTTTCAGTAATTGTGAAGTCATCACGAATTTCTTTGATTATTGATTTTGGTGTAATGTGATGCTCTTCATTGTACTTTTCTTGAATTTCACGGCGTCGATATGTTTCTTTAATTGCATTAGCCATTGATTCTGTCATGTTATCCGCATACATAATGACACGTCCATTGACATTACGAGCTGCCCGTCCAATAGTTTGGATTAGGGATTTTTCACTTCTTAAGAATCCTTCTTTATCAGCATCTAATATGGCTATTAAACTAACTTCTGGAATATCTAAACCTTCTCTTAAGAGGTTGATTCCGACAATACAATCATAGACGCCTTGTCTTAATTTATTAATTATCTGCATTCTTTCAATAGCTTTGATTTCCGAATGAAGATAGGCAACTTTAATACCTAATTCTTTTAAATAGTGTGTTAAGTCTTCACTCATTTTAATTGTTAGGGTTGTTATTAGAGTTCTTTCTTTGTTTTCAATTTGTTTTTTAACTTCACTAATTAAATCATCGATTTGTCCATTAGTAGGTCTTACCATAATATATGGATCTAATAGACCTGTTGGTCTAATAATTTGTTCGACGACTTCAGTGGAACGTGATAATTCATAATCACCAGGTGTAGCTGAAACATAAATAACTTGATCGATTTTATCTTCAAACTCACTAAAGTTTAAAGGACGATTGTCAAGTGCTGATGGTAGGCGGAAACCATATTCGACTAAAGTTTCTTTTCTTGATCTATCACCATTGTACATACCTCTAACTTGTGGGATAGTTACATGGGATTCATCGATTACCATCAAAAAGTTCTTTTTAAAGAAATCGATTAAAACAGATGGTGTTTCACCTTCGTTTCTTAGTGTTAAGTGGCGTGAGTAGTTTTCAACTCCACTACAAGTTCCGATTTCTTGTAACATTTCAATATCGTATTTTGTTCTTTGTTCTAATCTTTCTTTTTCTAAGTATTTTTTGTTTTCTTCGAAATATTTTAAACGTTCATCTAATTCTAGTTTGATTCTTCTAATTGCTTCATCTAATTTATCTTTATTTGTCATAAAGTGTGTAGCTGGGAAAATTGAAACGAACTTTAATGCTGAAATTGTTTTACCTGTCGTAACATCAAATGTTGTGATTTTTTCGATTTCATCATCGAAAAAGGCAATTCTAATTGCTTGTTGATGTTCTGATGCGGGAAAGATATCAACATTGTCCCCCTTAACTCTAAAACTACCTCTGTTAAATTCATATTGACCCCTGACATACTGCATTTCTACGAGTTTTTCAAGAAGAGCATCTCTTTGATATTTTTCGTTGGTTCTTAAAGTAATCATAGAGTTTTCATAATCATCAGGATCACCAATACCATA
>DBWT01000004.1:21059-41456 GCA_002309035.1 Caryophanales bacterium UBA1231
GCATGACGCATTTCATCGATTTCATCATTAATCGAAGCATCTTTTTCAATATAGATATCTTTACTTGGAACGTATGCTTCTGGTTGATAATAATCATAGTAAGATATGAAATATTCACAGCGATTGTTAGGAAAGAGTTTCTTTAATTCTGAATACAATTGACCAGCTAAGGTCTTATTATGAGCTAAAACAAGAACAGGTTTATCAATATTATTGATGACATTAGCAATGGTAAATGTTTTACCAGTACCGGTTGCACCTAAAAGGGTTTGTTCCTTAACACCATTCAATAAATTGTTTGTAAGTTTTTCAATGGCTGGAACTTGATCCCCAAATGGTTCGAATGGTGCAACCAAATCAAATAGTTTTCCCATAATTATAGTCTTACGTAAACAACAGTTTTAGGATCTAGTGGGTCATAAATAATATCGATATATTCTTCTTGTGTTTCTGTATACATAAAGCTTGATAGCTTTGTTTTAATTTGTTCACCGCGGTTATTAGAATATTCAAGTTCAATTAAAGATTCTTTATTACCTTTAGAATTTTTAGAACGACCAAATTTAAAAGTAATAACTCTTGCTTTAGCAACATTACCATAGAACTTAAGATAATTTTGAATATCTTTCTTTGGCGCTTCCATAATTGAAGAAATCAAGTAATTAGTTAGAACGAAATAAATAACAATCATTAATAAAATATAGAATGGTGTCGCAAAAATCCCATTTTCTGAATCAATTAATTTGATATCTGATGTGAAGGCATTTGCTTTAATGAATTGATAGATTGTGTTAATAACAATAAAAATACCTAAGCCCATTAAGGCAGTATTTAAGAATAAAGAACTCTTATCAAGTTTAACTTTCTTATCTTTCATGCATAGAGGGAAGTTACGAACTTTTTTGCTCTTTTCCATATCAATCTTATTGTACATTAAAGTAACTTCTTTACCAATAGGATAATCTTCCATCTTTTCGTCGCTTTCGAAGATCTCAAATACTTCACTTAATAAAAGATTATTATGAGGACTTCTAAATTCAACAGTTACATAGAAGCGGTTTTTACCTTGTTGAACTTCCCTTACACGACCAAGGACATAAGCAGGGTCACTCTTTAATTGTTTTTTGACTTTAATATCGCGAGCTAAATTTAAAACGAAATTAAAAATAAAAGCTCCACAAAAAACAGAAACGATAACTAAATATAAAATTTTTAAAAACATCTTAATCTCCTTTTTATTTATGATATTCTTGATTATTTAAAATGGTAAAAGCGCGATATATTTGTTCACACAATATTAAACGCATTAATTGATGAGGGAAAGTCATTTTCGAAAATGATAGTCTATAGTTACAAACATTTTTTAATTCTTCACTTACGCCATAGCTTCCACCGATAATGAAATTAATAGTAGAAGAAGAATAAGCATAAATTTTTTGAATCATTTTGCTTAAATCAACACTATCGATCATTTCACCTTTGATATCTAAAAGAATGGAATAGCCTTTATTTAAAATGGTATTCTTAATTGCTTCACTTTCTAAAACAATTGTTTCATCCTTAGATTTATTAGTTATTTCTTTTAATTCGATAATTTCAACTTTATCGAAAGCTTTCATTCTTTTTAAGTATTCATTGATACCATCTTTTAAAAACTGTTCTTTAATTTTACCTACACAAATGATTCTAATCATCGACATTGACCTCAGTTTCTTGATGTTGAGATAAAATATAAAGTGAAATGTCTTTATTTAAATCATTGATAACTTGAATAGCTTCATCATAAGCAATTTCTGGTGTATTACATTCTTCACTGAGGTGAGCTAGCATAATGACTTTAGTTTCTTTTGATATTACATTTCTTAAGACGGTTGCTGCTTGAACATTAGATAAATGTCCATGATCACCCAAAATGCGTTGTTTCAAAAGATATGGTCTTGAACTAGATAGCAACATTTCAATATCATGATTTGATTCTAATAAAATGATATTCATTTGTTTTAAAAGAGGTAAATACTTATCAGGCATTAAACCAGTATCAGTCATATAAGCCATATTGTTTTCACCCATCTTGATGAGAAAGCCCATTATGGCTTTTGTATCGTGAATGAGTGATAGGGGAACAAAAATAATATCTTTGAGACTAAACTTAACATTAGGTTCAATAAAACATAGATATTCTTGTTTGATCCCAGGATAGCTTGATGGATTGATATTTTCAAATGAAGATTTATCGACATAAGTATTACAACGATAATGATTAATAAATTTTGCTAAAAAACGAATGTGGTCGTTATGCTCATGGGTAATCAAAATACCATCGATTTTCTTAATACCTAAATCATTCAAACGTGGAATAACATATTTATCGTTAATTCCACAATCAATGATGATATTTGTATCTTTGTAGCTAATTAAAGTACAATTACCATGAGAACCACTACCAAAATTAATAATTCTCATAACTTTTACCTTTACTAACTATTATACCATAAATTGCTTCTTTTTTGTAGCGTTTGATACTAAAACTTCCGAAAAAAACTTTAAAAAAACATTGAAATTTTTTGTTATGTTATATGTAAATATAAATATATAAAAAAATCAAGATTTTAGAATGTATTATTTGAATTTTTCGATGATTTTTGATATTATATATTTGTTAATTTGATAAGACCTTTTAGGTTATTCAAAATATTAGTCATGAAATAATTTATTATAAGGAGAAAAATTATGGCAAAAAACAAAAACAAGAAAAAGAAAAGCAATTTAAAACCTACTTCGCCAGTGAAAGTTGTTTTACCAGTTGTCATTAGCTTAGTAGTCGTTTTAGCAGTTGCTGTTGTTCTAGCTTTAGTATCTAGACCTCAATCTAGTGCCAAAGTTGATAATCCTAAAGCTACATATTTTTCAGTTGGTGATTTAAAAGTTACTAATCAAGAAATGTATGAATCTTTAAGATCTAATTCAGGCTTAAATGCTTTAACACAAATTATTGATAGCGAATTATTAAGAGATGTTGAAGTAAGCGATGAATTATATGAAGAAATCTATAATGAAACAGTTTATGGCGATGACATTATCGCTCAAAACAAAAAAATTGCAGAAAAAGAAGCTGCTCTTGAAGAAACTCAAGGTTTAGAAAGAACACTTCTTGAAGAAGAAATTGCATCTTTAAAAGCTGATAATGAAAAAGCTAAAGCTAAAGCTGATGCTACATTCAGTTTTAATGCTAAATCTTTAGGTTTAAACACACCTGAACAAATTAAAGAATACATCACTTTAGTTGCAAAAAGACGTGCTTATGCTAAAGCTGAATATGCTAAATGGGTTAAAGATGGCAATGATTTTTCAGATACAGCTTATCTAAATCTTTTCAAAGAAAAAGATACTGAAAACTCATACGATGATTTAAGCTTAGTCTTAGCAGTTAAATTTGCTTCTTTAGATCAAGCAAAAGCTTATCTTGCTTTATTAAGTAATCCTGTTTACACTGGATCATTTACTGATGGTTGGAAAAAAGTTAATGATCAATTAGAAATAGATAACTTAAAAGAAGAAAAAACAACTCTTACAAATGAAATCAATACTATTAAGAGTGAAATTGAAGATCTAAATATTGAAGCGCAAACTAAAGAAGAAGAATTAGCAGCTATTCCTGAAGAAGATGAAACAGCAAGAGAAGAAAAAGGAAATGAAATTGCTGCTATTCAAGCATTAGTTACAGAAAAACAAAATAGTATTAATACTAAGAATGCAAGAATTTCAGATATTGAAGCTGAACTAAAACTAAAACAAGAAGCATTACTTATGAGTGATAAAGAAATTGTTTTAGCTTTCATCGAACTTTACAATATCTATTATGCATACTTCCTAAGAGGCGATGTTAGTACATATTTTGATGAAGAAGGCAATCTAAAAGATGAATATAAGCTTTTAAAAGAAAACGTTCATTTCACAATCGATGAAGAATATGTTACTTTTGATGGCGATGCTTTAAGAGAACTTGCTAAAAACAATGGTTATGCACAATTTGAATTTACATCTTCTCAACTTACATCTTTATTCTCTAGTTCTATTTCAAGCCTTGAAACACTTCCTGTAAAACCTGCTGAAGAAGAGGGAGAAGTTGAAGAAGGCGAGGGAGAAGCTGAAGGAGAAGAAGAGGAAAAAGCAGCACGTGTTAAATTCTACACTTATTCACCTGCATCTGCATCTAACGATGCATATTATGTAGCATTAAAGATTGAAAAGAATCCAGGTCTTGAAAAATCTGAATTACAAGCATTAATCGATGAATTAGAAGAAGCTAGTGTTGAAAGACAAGCTGAACTAAATGAAGCAATTAAAGCTATTAAAGATACTTTAATTGATGAATTAATCGAAAGCAATTATGATGCTGATTTAGAAACTAAGTTCTTACTTGAATTAAGACAATCAAGTGATCTTAAGATATTTGACCGTTTCTTAAATGCAACATACAAAGCAGCTTATGATTATTTATATGGCACAACACTTGCTGAAAAAGATTATCCAGAATATAAATCAGATGGTGGTTCATCACGTAAACTTGCTTTCTCATTTAAAGCAAATGGTTCAACAGTTGAATATAGTGCTCAAAAATTCTTTGAATACTTACAAGGTATGAACCCAACTTCAAGTGTTATTGCTTATTTAAATCAATATGTATTATTAAGTAATCCTGATTACAACAAAGTATATAATCCATATACTAATAAAGTATACAATCGCGATGAATATAATTCATATATGACTAGTGATTATAATACTATTTATACTGGTTTATATAGTGGCCAAATCAAATCAGTTAAAGCCTTCAAGTTTGCTTTTGAAAATGATTTATTCTCATCATATGGCTTTACTAAGAAATATGGTTGGAAGAACTTCTTAAGTGATTATCTAAATGCTAAAGATGAAAAATATTTAGCCGCATCACTTTCAATCAGTGCTGCTGAAGAAAACTATTATCTATCTAAATATACTAATGAAGATATTCAAAAAGAAGCTCAAGCAATTTATGATGATTATTATTCAATGAAAGTCTTCAATATGGTTATTTCTACTGACTACGACTTAAATGGTAGTCCTGATACTTATAATCTAGAAGGCACACAAAAATATTTCACTGAATATCAAGAAAGCTTAGTTCAAGAATTAACTGATTTATTCTATGATGCTGAAATCCTATCAAAAGTTACTGGTTCAACTATTGAAGCTAAAGTTACAGAAGTTGTTAAATTATACAACAAAGCAACTTATTTAGATCCTACATGGGGTAAATTTATTGCTGCTGGTCTAAAAGTTAAAGCAGAAGATAGCACTTCATATACACCAGCATCAGGTTTAGTTGAATTATTCAACAAAGAAATGGTTAAGATTTATAAAGCCATCGAAGAATCTGAAGAATATGGTTTAGGTGAATGGGGTGAAGAATTAGCTAACAATGGTTATATTTATCCAACAGCATTCGTTACTGAATTTGGATATCACCGTGTAACTATTTTAGGTGCTGATGAAAGAATCTATGTTGATGATGAAAAATCATTAGATTTATCTAAACTTACTATTGAACTATATAAGACATATCAAAATGATAAGGATAGTTTATCTGAAACAGTTCAAAAAGCAATTACAACTTATCTTGAACCAGCAATTACAGCTCTAGGAACAACTAATAGCAAGAATTTATTAAAACAAGAATTAAGATTCACTCTAGCTGATAAGATTTCATTCAATAATGATAGTCAAAAAGCTAAATATAATGCAATCGAAGCTGCATATACTGAATACTTAAATTCGCTTATTGCTGCTGAAGAATAATATATTAATAGGTGATAAATAATGAAAAAATGGAAATTAATAGTACTTATTTCCAGTTTGGTCTTAGTTGTAGCTGTAACAGTTACTTTAATTATCATCTTTAATTATCATAAAAAGGATAGTGGTGATTACAACTATCCTTCTGTTATTCCAGCAATATCTGACGCTGATGAAACATTCATGACTCTTGGTAGCCGTAACATTTCTAATCAAGAAATGTATAATATGACTATTACATCATATGGCTTAACGAGTATGGTTGATTTAATGGATGCTAAATTATTCAATTTAGATGATATCAGCGCTTCTGATGTCGAATCAGCAATCAAAGATCTTTATGCGACTTCAAATGAAATCGACTTAGATGAAGTAAATCTTGAAGATGCTGAACAAACAAAAACATTTAAAGACCAAATGGCTTTACAAGGAGCATTCACAGGCGAAGATATTGACTTTATGATTCGTCTTGACATTGCTCGTAATAACTATGCGAAAGAACAATTACTAAAAGAAATTAAGGCTTTCACAAAAACGGAAGAACAAGAACATTTCTTCTCAGAAAATCAAGTTAACACAGCATGCTCTGATTTAGGAAATTTCCAAACAAAAGTTAAAGCAATCATTTTAACTTTTAGATCAGAAAGTGAAGCTGTTAAACTTCTTAAATCTCATGGTATTAGCACTTCTAATTTATCACTTGGTTGGAAAACAGTTGATAATGTTCCTTTGACAAAGGATCAAATTATTGAAAAATTCATTGAACTTTACAATGATATTCATTTAACTGAATTAACACTTGATGATTTCCCATATTTAAGTGATAGTGATGTATCAAATATTTCTAGTGTTATTTCTAATACTTTATTTAATAAATTAGTGGATATTGAAGATGCAAGTGATTTATTGAAATCTTATACAGCAAATCCAAATAATAAGAGTTATTTAAACAATTATTATTATCTTGTTTTAAGAATCGATACATCTGAACCATTTGATATTGATGCTTTCTTTAATGAAATTGAAAGTGATACATTATCTGAAGAACATAAAGTACTATTTGATAAATTAGTTGATAATTATTTAACATCAACTTACATCAATAAAAAGCTTTATGAATTAAGATTAAGTCAAAATCCAAAAATTTATGACGAAAGATTAGATTTAGCCTTTGAAGCTCAAGTAACATCAAGCTTAGGTAGTGGCTATACTTTAACAACTGAAGAAAACAATAAAATAATTATCACATTTGGTGAAAAGCAAATTACTGCTGATGAATTATTTAGCTATATGATTAAACACTTTGGTGCTGTTGTTTCAATGCAATTTGTCAACTTCTATTGTTTGATGAATGAAACTTATAGTACAGTTTATAATTTTGAAACAAAAACACGCTTAGATGATTTTGATGCATCATATGAATCATCAATCACACCTTTAAAAACATCTTTAGAAAATGGTGAGTTAGAATCATATGGTTATCCTGCAACTTATGGTTTTGAGAATTTCTTAAGAGACTATGGAGGATTAACTTATCCAGATGATGCTATTTGCTTAGGCGAAGCTTATTCACTTGCTTTGAGTTCATATTCAGGTTCTAAAGCTTATGCGGTAAGCAGTGAAACTGATGCACTATATGAAAAGTTTAATAAAGCATATCTAGAACATACACTTGACTTAAATGATTTCTTAGAAGAATTCAACAATGCTGGTGAAGATGTGCAAAACAGTGTTGCTTATCAAATTATGAAGTATTTCAATGAATTCTTTAGTGTAAAAGCCATCAATTTAACATACTTTGTTGATGAAAATGGTGATGCTAATCCTGAAGAATTAACGAAAGATGAAAGAGAACAAGGTGAATTAATAACTAATGCCTTTATTTATCTTGCTAAAAACAATCCTACAAATATTGGTGAATCATTAGATCCTGTTGTAAACTTAGCATCACAAATCTTAAAGGCTATTAAAGCTGGTAATTATGCACCATATAATAGTATTAATTTATCGACTGTTGAAGAACGTTTAGGAAGACTAATCACAATTTATAATCTTTCTTCAATCGATGATGAAGTATTCTCTTCATTTAAACGTCTACATGTTCGTATTGTGTTAACTAGTGAAACAACATACACACATGAAAATGCTGTTGAGGGTTTAAAGCCTGTTATGAAAGACTTATGGCTAAAGATTCTTAATAAAGAACTATTACTCGATAATGGCAGCTATGCATATTTTGAAAGAACTACTGTTGTTAACCCTAAATCAACAGCTCTAAAAGCTATTGGTATTACAACTGATACACCTTATTATTTAAAGAATAGTGTTGAAGTAAACAACAAAGTATCAAAATACATTGTTAATGAAGTTGTGAACATCACATGGTATCAATTCTATGAAGGTGAAGATCAAGTCATTACAGAAATGTTGCCGCCAAGTCAAAGACTAGAACTTTTAGTTACTTATTATGCAATTTCGCAGATTTCATCAGAAAATCGTTCTTTCCAACAACAAAAATTGTATGAAGACTATGCTCCAGTTGATTTTGAATCTCCTTATGTAACTAATATTATTAGTGCCGCATATGGTGTTGTCATCGATAGTGAACGTATCACAAATACTCTTAATACTTTAAGAATTGCTCTACTTAACAATGAAACTGTTAAATTTGCTAATTCTAAGTATAAAGATCAAAGTATTTGTATTATGGAATTATTAAACGCATAATTTTATTAAAATAGATAAAATACTCTTGTAAGATACAAGAGTATTTTTTTATTTTCGAACAAGTAATTTTTTAATGCCATTGTATTATGAAAGTGAGGAAAGAAAAATGAAGATTTTTAAGTATTTATTATTAATTATATCGATTATTACTCTTTGTGGCTGTGAAGAAGATACTCCTATTTATGAAAATCAAAGTGATGAATTTATGGTTGAAGTGAAAGGACAAGTCAAGTTCCCTGGTATTTATGTTTTCAATCAAAAACTATACATGTATGAATTGATTAAAACCGTAGGAGGTTTATTAGAAAATGCGGATGAAAACAAAATAAACTACAGTGAATTAATTGATAAAAGTTGTGTTATTGTCATCCCTGAAAAAACAACACAAGTAGATTCCCAAGATACATTGATTAATATTAATTATGCATCACTAGAACAACTGATGATGTTACCTAAAATAGGCGAAGCTTTAGCACAAAGAATCATCACTTATCGTGAGACCAATGGTCTATTTAAAACTAAAGAGGAAATTATGAATGTTTCAGGCATTAAAGAAAACATCTTTAATCAAATTAAGGATAAAATCACTGTTTGATGATTTAAAAGATAATTATCACTTTATTGTAATTGGCCTTGTTTTAATTGGCTTATCTTATATATCGATTTATTTAATATCATTAATAGTTATTTATTTAATTTATTTATTTTTTAATAGTAAAAAACTATTTATTATTACTCTAATTATAATGTGTTTATTCTTAGGCCATTTAGTTTTAAAAGATTATTTTTATAAAAATGCTGAAAGTTCATTTATAGGGCAAATCATAAGCATTGAAAAATATGAATCATCGTATAAAGTTATTTGTCAAAGCAAAAATATAAAGTATCTTTTTTATATAAAAGAACAAGTTAACATCGGAGATTATTATTATATTGAAGGAAAAGAGGTGAAAGAAGATGTTCATTATCCAGGGCAGTTTGATTATGATCGTTATCTTCATTATCAGAACATTCAAAAGCTAGAAGAAGTTAAATTAACGTATAAAAAGAAAGGTTTTCATCTTTCACTAATTAATTATATAATCAATGAATATTTGACTAAGCACTTTAACAATCCATATCTTAATACTTTAACAATCGGCCAAAAAAAAGATTTAGATATGACATCTATCAATAGATTAGGTATTAGTCATTTATTTGTTATTTCAGGATTACATATATCCATTCTTCTAGGCATTGTTGAAAAGGGCTTAAAGCTTTTAAAAATCAAAGAAAAGCCAAGAAATGTGATAATGATTATATTTGGTATTGGTTATTTAATAGTTACTAACTTGTTAATAAGTTTACTTAGAGTTATGATCAGTATGATTATTAAAATATTTTTCAAGAAATTAAAGAGTTTTGATTGTTTAATGATCAATGCTTTAATAATGCTCTTAATCAATCCATATTATCTTTTTAATCTAAGCTTTATTCTAAGCTATTTAGCAGCTGCTTTTATGATTTTATATAAACCAATATTCCAAATTAAAAACAAAATAATAAAATATTTTGTTGATTTATATTTAGTAACTCTTTTTATTCAATTATTCTTACTTCCAATAACGATTCAGATTAATCCAACAATTAATCTATTATCATTTCTTTTAGGGCCATTATATATTTTATTTGTTTCTTATTTTCTCCTTCCTTTAAGCTTTTTAACAATCATCATTTATCCATTGATTTATTTATATAATCCAATTACTAATTGTTTTACTTGGTTGACTAATTATTTATCAAATATTAAAATATGTCATTTTAATATTGGCAATATCAATATTTATTATAAATTAGTCTATTTAGTTATCTATTATTATTTCTTAAGAGGTCTTTATAAAAAGAAATATTATCGGATTGTTTTTCTTCTTTTAATCTTTATGATTTGGTATTTTAAAGGTGTTTTTGTTGATAATAAGATTTATTTTTTTGATCTTGAAAAAGGTGAAGCTACCCTTATTATCTCTAAAGGGATGAAAGAAGTAATTCTAATTGATAGTGGTGATGTCTTTGAAAGACATGATTTAACGAAAATCTTAATTGATTTAGGTATTAGACGTATCGACTATTTAATAATTAGTCATAGTGACAGTGATCATATTGGGGGTAGTTTTGATATCGTGAAAGAAATAAAAGTTAATAACTTAATAACATCGATATATGAAAATAATGAAAAGATTCAATATCTAAAGAATCATATTAAAAATCACTATCTTTTGGAATATCATAGAAAAATAAAAACGAAAAGTACTTTGATTGAATGCTTCGGTCCGTCTAAAGATTTTGGAAATGTTAACGATAATTCATTAGTCTTTAATTTAACCTTTTTAAATCTTCAAATATTATTTACAGGCGATATTGAAAAATTAGGTGAAAATGAACTTAAAAAAGAAAGAATTAAAACAAATCTTTTAAAGGTTGCTCATCATGGTTCACTCACATCATCTAGCATTCCTTTTTTAGAAAGCATAACATACGATTACAGCATTATCATGAGTGGATATCGAAATACATTTGGTTTTCCAAATGAAGAAATAATACAAAGATTAAAAAAACCATTTACCACAAAGGCAAATGGAACAATGGAAATAGTCTTCAAAAAAACAAAAGTAATTATTCGTACTTTTGTTGAAAAAAAACAGATAATTTTGTATAATACAAGTAGGTGAAAATTATGTACTTAGAAGAATTATATTTATTTACAGGAACTGAACAAGTCATTAAAAATAATAAAATCAATCATCTCTTAGAACAAATTGATGAAAAAGAAACAGACATTATTAAATATGATTTAGAATTAACACCAATTCAAGATGTTATTACAGACTGTATCACAATTCCTTTTTTAAAGAAAAATAAAGTAATCATTTGTAAGAATCCTATTTTCTTAACAAATGCTAAAACAAATATTAAACATGATATCAAAGTTCTTATCAAATATTTAAAGAATCCATCAGAACAAACAACTTTAATAATTGATGCGGTCGGTGTTAATATCGATCGTAATGCTGAAGTTTTTAAAACTTTCCAAAAATGTGCATACATTATTGATGTTAAAAGCTTAGATCAAATTGAAACTAAAGCATGGGTTAAAAGAAATGTTGAACTTGCTGGTTCATCAATTCAAGATGAAGCATTGAATCTTCTTGTTGAATATTTAGGTGATGATTTGTTAAGAGCTGAAAAGGAAATCGAAAAACTTGCTCAATATCGTTTTAATGATCGTATTACTGAAAATGATATAAAAGAATTAGTTGTTAAAAACTATGAAAATGATAGTTTTGAACTAGTTAAAGCTCTATCATCTAAAAACAATCGTCGTGTCATTGAATTATATGAGAACTTGAAACAACATACAAACAATACTCAATATATTTTAACGATTATCACAAAAACAATTACAGATCTATATACTGTTAAAAAGCTTGTCGAAACTTCTTTTGATCAAAAAGATATCGCTGATGTTATGGGTATCAAACCAGGACGAGCATACTATATGATGAAAGATGCGAAAGAGTTTAAAATCGAACAATTAGAATATTATCTAAATGAGATCGAAGAAGTTGATTATCAAATTAAGCAGGGCTTAATCGATAAAAACTTTGGAATCGATATGCTTCTTTTAAAATTATAAACTAAACATAAAAAAACCAGTAGATAATGTATTGATAAAATATCATTTATCCACTGGTCTATTTTTATTTATTGAGTTAAACAATTAAGCTAAAGTATTAAGTAATTTAGCTAGGCGTGATTTTTGGTGTGCAGCATGGTTTTTATGGTAAATACCTTTGCTTACAGATTTGTCAATCTTCTTACAAGCATAATTGAAGGCTTCTTGAGCAGCAGCTTTATCGCCAGCTTCTACTAAAACTTCAAAGTTTTTAATTGCTGTTTTTAAAGATGATTTGAAAGATGAATTTAATAAATTCTTTTTGCTATTAGTGATATCACGCTTTTTTTGTTGTTTAATATTAGCCATTAATGACACCTCCATTTTTAACCTCTTTATTATATCATTTTTTTTCAATAACTTCAAGTAAAAAGCAAACAATGAAAAAATGTAATAAAATATGACTTTTTTTTCAAATTGTGCTATAATAGACAAAAAGATAGGTGAAAATATGAAGAAAACAATTAAAATTTTAACAATCTTAGTATTAACTATTACATTATTATGCTTATTTAGATTTAATAATGTTGAAGCTAAGAATGATGTTTATAAGAAATACAATTATAATACATTAGACACTTATGAAAAGACATTGTATGATGCTCTTCATTCACTTAATAAAAATGGTTACTTTATTAATGGTGGAAGTATCGATTTATTAAAAGAAAAAAAGGTTGATGAAGTTGATTTAGAAGGCCTAAGAACAGGTACATCAAATCTATACTTAAAGCTTGAAGAAGCCAAAGAAGCATACATGCTAGATCATGCTGAACTTTTCTATGTTGATTTTAATAAAATCACTCTAAGAGCATATCAAGATGAATCTGATCAATATCATATTGACCTTTCAACTGGTTTATTTCAAAATGCTTTAAAAGAAGATTATCTAGATGGGTTAGATGAAGCTATTAAAGCATTTAATAGCGATATTGATGCATTATATAAAGCATATAAAAAAGACAATGATATGAATCTTTTAATTGATTATGATCATGAAAATGCTGAAAACATTGTTAAAAAAGTATTAGATAAACTTTTCATCGATAACTATTTAATGGATTTTGGTTATGGACTTGAAAATATCATTGTTATTGATGGTGAAAAAATAGCATTAAATGAACTACCATTAAGTGAATTAATGAATAAAGCACGTTCAGAAGTATATTCTCATGGTGTTTATGATTTTAACCAAGTTGATACTTCAAAAGTTACTTTAGTTGAATCAGTTACTGATCTTCCTTACAATTTCAAACTTTGTGTTAAATATTTAAATGGTGAATACCAATTAAGTGCTAGCACTAATAATTTTAAAGAAGAAGAAACACTTGAAGATGAATTCAAAGTAATGTTTCCTTATCCTAATCATCTTGTATTAAAGGAAAACGAAGAATTTGTTGCAGTAGTTAATGGCATCGAACAAGAAGCATACAATCTTAAGTGTGGTTTAGTCATAAAATGCCATGATGGTGATAATGTTAAGTTTATTGTTAAAGAAAAAGTTAACAACAATAAAAAATTAATAATATTATCAGGCGCTAACCTTATACTATCAAAAGATGAGTTTGAAGTTAAAGAAGACCAAAACATTAGCATGAATATTTCTGCAAGTACTGGTTACTATGTTGATGATATTAAATTAAATGGTATAACAATCGATAACACATCTTCTAAGAAAAGTCAAAAAATTCTTGCTTTGAATTATAGCATGTTAGATGGTGATTCTGTTATATCATGTTCTGGTATTTTAAAAGCTAATAAAGAAAAAGAAGCTAAAACTTTATCAATTCAAGCTCCAGTGATTAGTGCACGAATCGTTGATTTATATCAAGAAAATAAAGAACAAAATCATTCTTTCTATAAAGAAGGAGAAAATGTATACTTATTTGTTGATGTTTCACAAGAAGGTAACTGCCAATATGCTTGGTATAAAGATGGTGTTCTTTTAAAAGACGAAACATCACCACTACTTATTATCGACAAAATGACAAAAGAAGATGCTGGTAAGTATCAATGCTTAATTCATTATGAAAATAACTTATATGGTGAAGTTGTTGAAAGTGAATGCTTTAACTTAACATATACTTATGTGGATACTTCAATCGGTATTGGCTATATCATCATTTTAGGTCTTATTTTGCTTGCTTTCTTCTTAGTTGGTAATATTTATGATAACAACAATCAAAAATTTAGAGAGATGAAGAAAAAGGCTAAATAAAAGAATTTAGATGCTTATTTAGTAAGTTAAATGCTTATTAAGTATGCATCTTTTTTTATGTAAAAATGATTAATTTTCGAAAACTACTTTAATTTACAATTATCTTTTTTTATGGTAAAATAATAACAGATAAAGCTTGAAAGGTAAGTATAAGTTATGAATCTACCAAATAAAATAACTTTGTTTAGAATCATTCTTGTTCCTGTGATAATGATTATTGCAGCTATCGAGAAATTAGATTTCATTTTGTTTTATCACGTAACTTGTCAAAATCTAATTATATTGATACTATTCTTAATCGCATCATTTAGTGATTTTCTTGATGGATATATTGCGCGAAAGAGAAATCTTATAACTAATTTTGGTAAGTTTGCTGATCCACTAGCTGATAAAATTCTTGTCATCAGTGTTTTGATTATTTTATTAATGCAAGGAACACTATTAAAGAGTTTTATTGTCAGTATTATTATCATTCGTGAGCTTGTTGTAACAGGTATGCGGTTGATTGCTGCTGAGAAACAAAAAGTTATTGCGGCTGGATGGTTAGGAAAGATTAAAACCAATCTACAATTCTTTCTAATAATTTTGCTTTTAATAAATGGAAGACCGGCTGAAATTGGTGTCTTTGAAATCATAATTATTGTTGAAATGTATCTAACTCTTTTATTTACTATTTTGAGTGGCACTGTATACATTATCAAAAATCGAGATATTTTTAAGGAAGGAAACGAATAAAGATGACAGAAGAAAAAGAAAAGGCCTTAGCGGAAGCGCTAAAGGCGATTGAAAAACAATATGGTAAAGGTTCAGTAATGAAACTTGGTGACCAAGTTGAAGAAAAAATCGAAGTTATTCCAACTGGTTCAATTGCATTAGACGTTGCACTTGGTGTTGGTGGTTATCCAAAAGGAAGAATTATTGAAATCTATGGTCCTGAAAGTAGTGGTAAAACAACATTTGCTCTTCACGCTATTGCTGAAGCACAAAAACTTGGAGGTTATGCTGCTTTCATCGATGCTGAACATGCATTAGATCCAACTTATGCAAAAGCATTAGGTGTTGATATTGATAATTTAATTTTATCACAACCTGATAATGGTGAACAAGCACTTGAAATTGTTGAAGCATTAGTTAGAAGTAATGCTATTGATATTATTGTTATCGATAGTGTTGCCGCATTAGTTCCTAAAGCCGAAATCGATGGTGACATGGGAAGTTCATATATTGGTCTTCAAGCAAGATTAATGAGCCAAGCAATGCGTAAACTTGCCGGTGCAATCTCAAAAACAAAAACAGTAGCTATTTTCATCAATCAAATTCGTGAAAAAGTTGGCGTTCTATTTGGTAGCCCTGAAACAACATCTGGTGGACGTGCCCTTAAGTTCTATGCGACAATTAGACTTGACATTAGAAGAGTTGATCAAATTAAGAATGGTAGCGATGCAATTGGTAATACAACAAGAATTAAAGTTGTTAAGAACAAAGTTGCTCCACCATTTAAATCTTGTGAAGTAGATCTTATCTTTGGTAAAGGTGTATCACATGAAGGTGAATTACTTGATATGGCTTGTGATTTTGATGTTATTCAAAAATCAGGTGCATGGTTTAGCTATAATGGTGAACGTTTAGGTCAAGGAAGAGAAAATGTAAAAGAATTGTTATTCAACAACAAAGAACTTTCTCAAGAAATCGAAGCTAAAGTTCGTGAAAAACTATAAAACTAATAAAAAAGGCAGTAAATAATTGTAATGATTATTTACTGTTTTTTTCAAGAAAATCTTTAACTTCCCTAATAAATTTCATTGGCGTTGATGCTCCTGATGTAATATAGACATTGTAGCGATCTTTGAGATTTAATTCATATATTTCATTGAATGAACTCAAAAGGGAAACACTATTTGTATACTTTTTAATTATTTCAACGAGTTTTAAAGTATTGTTGCTCATTTTACCACCAAGAACTAAATAATAATCTAGTGGTGAATGATTTTTTGAAACAAAGTCATTTAATTCATCTTGTCTTTTTTTAACAAACGGACAAATACTAGTGTTATTTAAAGCATTTGGATATTTTTTGATAATGAGTTGATATAAATAATCAATATTATCTTTTGTCATTGTTGTTTGGGAAATGACAACAATCCGATTATTGATAATATTTAAGTTATCAATATCATTTTTGTTTTCAACAATATGAACGTATTTTTTAACAGCCGTACTTTCAGGATGGTTTTTGATGCCAATGTAGATTATTTCAAAACCATCTTGATAATAGTGGTTAATTAATTCATTGTTTTTTCTGACGATTGGGCAAGTTGTATCAATTAATTGATAACCTCGCTTTTTAATAAATTGAATGATTTTGGGATCTGTCCCATGGGCAGTAGTAAAAATTATTTTATCGTATGGATTTTTGTCGAGGTTTTGTAGTTCACTTTCATTGATGATTTTTATACCAATCTTTTTTAATTCGTTGTTAACAATTTCATTGTGAACGAGCATTCCTAATAGATATAGTGCTTTATCAGGTTGGTAATTCTTTTCTAAAATGGCAAGTGATTCTTCAACACCATGGCAAAAACCAACGTTTTCTAGTAATGTTATTTTCATTTTGTAAAATTCCTTTGTTTAATTATAACAAAAATATTAAATAATTTCAATAATTATTCATTTTGTGGTAAAATATAAGGGAAGAGAAGAAAGGAAAGTATAAAAATGAAACATTTCAAATATTTATTTATCTTTTTAATAGCTTTAGTTCTCGTTGGATGTGAACTTACACCAGTTCTTCCAAATGCAAACGAAGACAAGTATGGATTCTCAGTATCAGATAAGAGTATCCAATTAGAACTTGACCAATCATTTGATTTATCATATGAAGTTAAAATTGGTCATAAAGTATCATATGAAATGCAAGATCCTTCAATTGCAGTATATGATGGTATGAAAGTCACAGCTCTTTCAAGTGGTGAAACTTTCTTAGATTTTATTATTGATCGTAAAGTTGTTGCATCAGTCAAGATTAAAGTACTTGATGAAATAGTTTATAATTTTACAACATCAATTGATGATTTAATGGAAATGGATCAATTTACAATTGAAGAAGGCGAAAAAGTACAATTTACTGCTCAATCTGATCCTCAAACAGACGGTTTAATGAGAATTACTGTTGAAGGCTCAGCTGTTAAATTTGAAAACGGTGAATTATTTGCACTTGAAGAAGGCAGCGCACAAATTACTATATCAATTGAAGATCAACAAAGAGTTATCAATGTTTTAGTAACTGAAGGCTTAGGACCAGTCATTAGCTTAAAAGAAGGTGTTTTAACTAGTGATTTAACTGCATCTTGGAATGAAGAAATTGATGTTTTAGCTGGCTTAGATGCAATCGATAGCATTGATGGTGATGTAGCAGCTTCACTTAGAGTAGTTACTAATTATGATAAACAAACTTATGGTGAACAAACTGTTGTTATTGAAGCATCAGACCATGCTGGTCATAAAACAACATTTGAAAGAAAAGTTAATGTTGTTTGGGATTACAGCGTAATGTTCATTGGTCATGCTGGTTCATATTATGGTTTGATGAATAGTGAAGAAGCATTCCTATATGCAGCACAAGTTCTTAAATATCAAGCAATGGAATGTGACTTAAAACAAACTAGTGATGGCGTATTCGTAATGAGCCACAATGATACATTTGGTGATTATACTATTGCTTCAACACCTTATTCAACATTTGAAAACTATGAAATTACACAAGGTCGTTCAGCAGGTTACCCAGCACAAAATGGTACTGTTGTTAATTCACCATATACAACTAAACTTTGTACATTAGAACGTTATCTTGAAATTTGTAAAGAATACAATATGTGGGCTGTCATTGAATTAAAATCATCAGCTGGTATTACAAATAGTGATCAATCAAGAATGCAAGCACTAATGGATAAGATTGAAGAATGTGGTATGCTTAACCAAGTAATTTTCCTAGCATCTCAATATAATTGTTTAATTTGGACAAGAACTCATGGTTATGAATATATTCCTTGTCAATATCTAGTTAATTCATGTGAAAATGAAACTTACCTAAATAGATGCTTAGAAAATGATTTAGATATTAGTATCAACGTAACAGATAATTATTCAAATTCTGACGAATGGTTAGCTAAATATTATGAAAAAGGTATCAAAGTTTCAACTTATACATTTACACAATATGTTAACTACGATGTAGTTCAAACTTGGATTGATAAAGGTGTTCACTTTGTTACTTGTGATTGGCAATTAATGAGTAATTTAAATCTTCCAAAAGAGGATAACGAAGTTAAAAAATACACTGTTAGATTCTATGATGGTGATGAATTACTAAAAGAAACAATCGTTAAACAAGGACGTACAGCAGCAACTCCAACAAATCCAACAAAATTAGGTCATAAGTTTATGGGTTGGGATAAAGCTATCTCTGATGTTCAACAAGATTTAGATGTTTATGCTGTATGGGAATTAGATGAATATACAATTACATATGTTGCTAATAATTATGTGGTTAATGAAACTACTTGGGCAACTAAAGCTGATTTTGTTGCTGAATTCTATGGTGATTTATTCAGTTGGATTGAAGAAAATTATACAAAATTCTCAGAAATCACTAAGAGTGATGGCGTTTATACAATGACTAAGAATGGTAAGACTGCGGTATTCTCTTCTGCTGAAGAATTATTACAATTAGATCTTTATGTTTTCGAAAAAACTATTTCTAATTTGATCTACAAGCCAGTAGTAAGAAATGCTGATGATAGTTGTGATATTGTTCCTGATGAAAATTATTTCTTAAATAGTTCTAAATATCTTGAAAAATATCGCGCAATCGATGCTTGGTTAATGAAAGCAATTAACACTGGATATACATCATATCGTAAGACTTATGAACCATTATCAGATGGACGTATTCAAATCTTCTTTAGAATGCATCAACATATGAAAGGTAATGGTATTGCTGCATTCAACCCAATGCCTGTTAAATATGAAGTAACTTCACTTGGTGAAGTAACACTTCCTGTAGATCATTTGAATTATAATTTCGAATCTTCATTCACATTGTCAGTAGCAACTCTTGAAGGTAAAACATTTGGTGGTTGGTATTTAGACCGTGAATTAACACAAAAACTAGAAGCAATTGTTCCTGGCATGAGTGGTAATATCACTTTATATGCTAAGTGGGAATAGTTTATCACTTGAAAAAAATAATGTCTTGATGTATAATATGAATAGTTTAAAGGAGAAATAATTATGATTACAACTGCTGATTTTAAAACAGGATTAACTATTCTATACAATAATGACCCATGCGTTATTCTTGAATTCCAACATGTTAAGCCAGGTAAAGGTGCTGCATTTGTTAGAACTAAATTACGTAATTTACGTACTGGTGCTAATATTGATTACTCTTTCAATGCTGGTGTTAAACTTGAAACAGCGATGATTGAAAAGAGAAAAATGCAATACTCTTATAATTCTGGTGATTCATTTGTTTTCATGGATATGGAAACATGGGAACAACTCGAAATTCCAGCAGAACGTGTTAAATGGGAAGCAAATTTCTTACTTGAAGGTGCTGAAGTTGAAATCGTTATGTATGGAAGTGAAGTATTAGGAATTAATATTCCTGAAAAAATTGCTTTAGTCGTTACTGAAAGTAGTCCAGCTGTTGCCGGTAATACTGCAACTAATGCTTTAAAAGAAGTTACTCTTGAAACTGGTTTTAAAGTTAAAGTTCCAATGTTTATCGAACAAGGCGATAAGATTATCGTTACTACTTTTGATGGTAAATATTCACAAAGAGCATAGTTAGAATAAAAGCTTTTCACAATATTTCTTTGTGGAAAGCTTTATTTTTCAAGAAAAAAAG
>DBWT01000028.1:0-5124 GCA_002309035.1 Caryophanales bacterium UBA1231
TTAATAAATTTCCTTTCTAAATATTTGAATAATTTTTAAAATTTTAAAAGTTATTTAAAAATATATATATTAAATCTGTGGCGATTTAATATCAAAGTAAGTAAGATAGAAGTTTAGAACTATTCTTCTTTTGATTCTTGTGGTTCTTCAACTTCTTCAGTATTTTCAACTACAGGTTGTTCTTCTGTAGGTTGAGCTTCTTCTGAATTTTGTCCGGCTTTTAGTTTTGCTAGTTCAGCTTCAAGTTCAGCGTTCTTACTTTGTGTTTCTTTGCTCTTTTTGCTGTTTTCAACAAAATATAGAACACCTATTACCGCAAGAGGTATTACTAATAGAACGATGATGCCTGGAACTGTTTGGAAGAATAATGCAACTTTTCCAAGTCCCGCAAATCTAACGCCAGCGTAAATGCCTTGAATTTGTTCAGGCTTTACTGGATATGGATCATAACCTGGTGAATAATCACCTTTTGTCTCGTATGTTCCATCTTCATGAACTGCTGTAATTCTGTGGGTTACCCACGAACCGTCATGATAAATAAATGTAATAATATCGCCTACTTGTAAGTTAGTAGGGTCTTGGACTTTCTTAACAATGATTAAATCATTTTTATTGAAAGCACCACTAATTGTTTTACCGCTTTTATTTTTTTCGATTGTCATAGAATCAGATACAACAATCAAAGGAGCTCTGTTAAATACCATCGGTATTTTATCAGGATTAACCCAACTCTTAATGACAATTGTTAAGTTAATAATTATAATAGGTAAAAAGATTGCAATTAGTACGATACCAACAATACTTAGGGCACTAAGTTTTTTATTTTCTTTTTCCATGATAATCCTTTCATAAACAATATTAATTAATGTGGTTAAGATATAGGGGATGTCATCCTAAATCCACATTCTTAAATATTTTACTAAAAATCATTTAATTTTTCAACCCTTTTTGCAAGATAAAACGAAAAAAATACGTGAAAACGTTTTTATTTTTTCATGAAAAAGATGAAAATATTAGTCGTTTTTACTCTTTCTAGGTAATTTTCATCTAACAACTTGATTTGTTTTTCTTTAATTGGAATAACTAATAGGACATGAACTAATAGATAAAATAGTGGAGATAAGAATAAAACCCAAAGTGTTGAGTTAAGTGAAAATAAACATAAGTACAAGCCAATATATACTAATATCTTACCAAAGCAATCTGTAAATCTTGCTCTTTTAAAGATACCTTCAGTGGGATATAATTTATCTCTTTCACGATATTTTTGTCTTACCGCAAGCGTATAAATTACGATACCAACAAGCATAATGATGCAAGCAAGAATGGTTGAAACATTGAAATCATTTGTAAATGTACCTTCACTAAAACAATTGAAAAAGGCAATTAAAGGTAGATTCATTAAAAAGACTGTAACCATTCTTAAAACATAATTTAATGAAATGTTGATTAATGGATATAACTTTTTATTCTTAAAATAATCAATGAATCCATCATCAATTTGGACATTTCTAAATTTATAGATGTGTGAAATCAATTGAATCAATAACAATATACCTATTGGGATTGTGACAATCAATGTAAGTAAATGATGACTTAAGATGATATTACAAATGATTAAGGTTGAGGTAGTAGATGCAATTTGGAAAAATTTAATAAATGAATTGTTACTTAAAACCAGAGAAAACAATCCAATAATGGAAACTAGTGAAGCATTAAATATTAAAAACTTAAGAAGTGTATTAATATTTTCGATTGCTCCAAAAAGAAAGACACTAGTAGATATAGCAGCGGTATATGTAATAATAAATAAAACAATACCTAATATTTTTCTTTTCATTCGATAACCTCCTTCTTCAAATCATAATAAATACCATCAAGGTTATATTTAAGACGTTCTTCTTTCACAAAAATATGAACAATGACATTGTTGATATCGATTAAATACCATGTGCTATTTTCTTTGGTATAACCAATAACATCGATATCATTTTCTTCCATGATGTCTTTTAAGTGTTCAATCGTAGCTTTAGCTAAACGTTCATTGTTAGCTGTTGCGATAAGAGCATAATCAAAGAATGGTGAAATGTCTTTCGTTTCATAACAAATGACATTTGTAAGAAGCGTTGTTCTTAAATAAGTCTTTACCTTATTTAAAATTGGATCAACTAATTTTTGCTTCATATAATATTCATATGCTTTGATTGTGTTTTGATGAATATAAAGTTTTCTTTTTTTGAGATTTCTAATTGTATAATCTAAGACTTCAAGCATCGCTTGATCAAGATCTTTTAAAGCAAGATTTTGATAATATTTTAAATCTTTGTAATCTCTTGTATCTTCAGTAACATCAGCTAAGTAAATGACTTTTTCGAAAACCGACATTTGTGGTTTAGCTGTTGTGTGATACTTAATACCATTTAAAATGTTATCGCTTAAGTCTGGATATTTTTCTTTCAAAAGAATTGGTGCAAGATATGCATG
This sequence comes from Caryophanales bacterium UBA1231, assembly GCA_002309035.1. The sequence goes on from DBWT01000028.1 coordinate 2,485, forward strand.
AATGGTATTTGGTGATTTAAGTGCTTCTAAATCACTTGGATTGATCTTTTCATACATTTTAATTTGTTTTTCTGTTGAATAGACTTTAGCATAATCGTGAAGAATAGATGCGATTTTTAATTCTTCTTCGTCTAAGCCTAGTTTTAAGCTTTCATTGATTCTTAAGGCCATATCAACAACAGATAATGAATGCATAAAACGTTTAATGGTTTTATCATTTAAACTAAAATGTTCTTCCATTAATGATAAAAATTCATTATACTTCATAATCAATATCCACTTTCATTCTCTTAGGAGCATATACTATTACTTCTCCTGTTCCAACTAAATGAATGAAACCAATACCACTTAACCAAATATTAGCTTCACTATCAATATGATATTCATATGATGTTTGATCATTAATTACATTGAGTTCATTTTCATTAAATTTGATAGTATCAAAATTACCAATAGATAAAAAAGCACGTTCTTTGTTTTCAAGCTTTGTTCTATGGATGTATAGTTCATTTGATACATAGAAGCTTACACTCATCTTTTCTGTTTTAATATCGAGACTTGCAATTTTATCTAATAAAAATGCTTGATTGGAATTTAATTGGAAAGTTTTAGGTTTTGCTTGACCTTTAAATTCCAAACACTTTAAAGCATTTAAGCTTAAATATGATTTAATATTTAAAGGATTTAAGTATCCTGGTGTATCAACAATGAAGCATTTTTCTTTCTTCATGTTTTCACCTATTTCAATATAGATGTTTTGTTTAGTTGTATTTGAGAAGAAAGATGTTGTAAGTAGTTTGTTTGTATCTTTGTCTAAGGCATAGTGATCAATAATTTGATTAATGAATGTTGATTTACCAACTGATGTTGAACCAATAACAAAAACATGTGTTTTATTAAAACCTTTTTTATTGATTGATTCTTTGATTCTTTTCATGACTAAATCAACATTTGATAATTTAGAACTGGAAATGAATAAAATATTTCCTAAGTCTAAGTGATATTTTTGTGCTTCCTTAGATATAATATCTTCGATTGGTTTTAGCTTTAAGGCTTTTGGATATAAATCACTTTTATTAACAAGAACCCATAATGGGTTGTTTTTAATAATTGTATCGATATGTGGCATAAAGCCATTATGAATATCCATCGCATCGATTAACAATAAAACTAATGAATTATGATTTTTAATAACTTCTAGCTTTTGATAGTATTCATGATGAAGTTGTTTTGTTTTATTAGCATCCATCAATGTTTCATAATTTTCTAAGCTGTAATCATAATTATGATTTCTAATTTTAAAACATCTTTCACAATACATCTTACCTTCAGCATCAGCTGATGGAGGGATGTAACCCAATTGATCTTTAAATTGTGTTTGGAGTTCTACTCCACAACCTAAGCATTTTGACATATTTGATTTATTTTATCTCCTATAGTTGGATTTTCTTTTGTGATTTTCTTAATGATTCTTTTTTCTCTTAAACGATTGATTTTGGTATACCACTTTTGGGCTTTAAAATCGATTGTTTTAACTAAAATGGAATATAAACCTAAATGATTGAAGATTTTAATGTCTGTTAATAATTGATCACCAATTCCAATTGTTTTATTAGCTTCAATATTATTGTTTTTAATAAACTTCTTGAGTTTACGTTTTAAAGGTTTATTGGCTAAACTCAAATAATTAGTGATTTGAAGATTATTAATAAACTCTGTTACTCTTTTTTCAGTATTATTAGAAATAATATAGATTCTAAAACCCATTTGTTTTAGATTATTCATTAACTTTTGAATTTGTTCATTAGGGATGTTTTCTGTGTATTTAGCAAGCGTATTATCTAAATCAAAGACTACTGTATCATAACCATTATTTAATAAAGACTTGTAATCAACCGAAAACACATCCATAAAGCAATCACTTGGAGTATATTTCATAAGACACCTAACCTAAAGAATTAATTGATTGAGAATTAATTAATTTTTTTATACTTATTATATTATACCATTTTTTACCAAAAAATTCAATCCTATTTTTATTTTTTTTAATAAAAGAGCAAGCCTTTTAAAATGGCTTGCTTATATATTTATTCTAAATAATAATCAACGGTAATTGATTTTTCAGCAATTTTCTTCATTAAATCTTTGACTTTTGTTTGATGGTATGGATTTACTTGATATTTGTTTAATGCTTCATCATCTTCAAGTAAAACTTCTAAAGCAATATCATAGCTTCTTTCGCTATGCATAAAATCGATACCAACTTGGATAGCTTTGACTTCTTCAACATTACCCATCATTGAAAGCATGATTTCTTTAGTATTCAATATTTCTGATTTATATTCTTCTTTGATTTTAAATAAAACAAGATGTTTAATCATTTCTTTTTCTCCTATTCATTTAATCATATTAATAATATATCATATTTTGCTTAATCAATAAAACTAAATGATAATGAATTAAAAAAGAAAAATAAGCATCAAATGATGCTTATTCTAATTCAAAGGCACCAGTATATAACTGATAATATGTGCCATGTTGATTAATTAATTCTTCGTGTGTACCACGTTCAATGATTCTACCATGATCTAAAACCATAATAACATCACTATTCATAACTGTTGAAAGACGATGGGCAAT
>DBWT01000028.1:5171-12020 GCA_002309035.1 Caryophanales bacterium UBA1231
ATTGAAGATGTTGCTTCATCGAGAATCATAACAGGTGGATCAGCAACTGCACAACGTGCAATGGCTATCAACTGACGTTGACCTTGAGAAAGGTTAGTACCATTGTTGGTTAGAATTGTATCATAGCCTTGTGGAAGTCTTGTGATGAAATCATCAGCACCAGCAAGTTTGGCTGCAGCAATGCAATCTTCATCGCTTGCTTGTAAATTACCATAGCGAATGTTTTCCATAACAGTACCTGTGAAAAGGTTAGTATCTTGTAAAACAATACCTAATGATTTTCTTAAATCAGCTTTTTTGATTTTGTTGATGTTGATACCATCATATCTGATTTTACCATCAGCAATATCATAGAATCGATTAATTAGATTTGTGATTGTTGTTTTACCAGCACCTGTTGCTCCTACGAAGGCTACCTTTTGACCAGGCTTAGCATAAATGGTAATATTATGTAATACTGTTTTACCTTCAACATAGGCAAAATCAACATCATTTAATGTAACATTACCTTTTAATAAAGTATAAGATAGTGTTCCATCTTGGTGTGGATGTTTCCAAGCCCAAATACCAGTATGGTAAGATACTTCTCTTGGATTACCCTCATCATCTATTTCCGCATTGACAAGTGTTACATAACCATCATCAACTTCTACTTCTTGTTCGATTAAGTCAAAGACACGGCTTGCACCAGCCATTGACATAACAATAGAGTTAGCTTGTTGTGATAATTGGTTAACGTTACCTGTAAATTGTCTTGTCATATTCAAGAATGGAATAACAATACTAATTTCAAAGATTGGGAATTTGCCTAAGAAGATAAGTGCAAAGCCAACATTCTTTGTTGAAGCTGTGATGAAGAAACCACCAACAACAGCTAAGATAACATAAAGAATATTACCAATATTCATAATGATTGGACCTAAAATATTGGCAAGAGCATTACCTTTATGAGCTACACTAAATAATTCTTCATTAATTCTTTCAAATTCTTGATCAGCTTTTGTTTCATAATTAAAGACTTTAACAACTCTTGCTCCGTTCATCATTTCTTGAACGTAACCTTCAAGTTGTCCAAAGGCTAAGTGTTGACGAACAAAGTATCTACTACTTCTCTTACCAACAACACCAGAGAAAACAATCATTAAAACAACGCCTAGAACAATAATACCAGTCAAAATAAAACTAAAATACATCATGACCGCAAACACAGCAAGCACAATACCTAATGATCTGACGATTGCTGGAATCGAGCCTGATACAAATTCTCTAATTGAATCGACATCATTTGTATATCTACTCATGATATCACCATGCTTATTAGTATCAAAGTATCTAATTGGTAAATCTTGCATCTTATTAAACATTGCTTCTCTCATTTTTGAAAGATAGCCTTGTGTAATGTATGCATTAAGCTGTGTATATGTGATTTGTAAAATAATTGATAAAATGTATAAACCAATTAACATATAGATAAATGGCATTAATTCTGCTTTAGCTTCAAGCCACATTTGTCCTGCTTGATGCTTAGTAATAATAGCTGTTACCTTTTGAAGTAAAATATCAGGTACAGCTGCAATACCAGCAGAAACTAATGTACAAATAATGGAAATTGGCATTAAAACTGGATATGCTTTAAAAAGCGATTTTAAAATCTTTCTTAAAACATGACGGTGCATTTTAGGTTTTGCTGCATTATTCATGTGCTTCACCTCCACCATAGTTTTGTTGTTCATAGATTTCTTTATAGATAGGTGAAGTTTGTAGTAGTTCTTCATGCTTACCTATTGAAACGATTTGACCATTATCCATAATGATAATCTTATCAGCATCTTGAACAGATGCGACACGTTGAGCAATAATAATCTTTGTAATATGTGGAATGTATTCTCTAAATCCTTCACGCATTAAAGCATCAGTCTTAGTATCAACAGCACTTGTTGAATCGTCTAAAATTAAAACTTTAGGATTTTTAAGAAGAGCTCTTGCAATACATAGTCTTTGTTTTTGACCACCTGAAACATTTGTTCCACCTTGTTCAATTTTTGTATCGTATTTATCAGGAAGATTTTTGATGAATTCTTCAGCTTGGGCAAGGCGAGCAGCATGTTCGATTTCTTCCATTGTCGCATTCTCATTACCCCATCTTAAGTTTTCAGCAATCGTACCTGAGAACAATTCATTCTTTTGAAGAACAAAGGCAACATTATCTCTTAAAGTCACTAAATCATAATCTTTAACATTGACATCGCCAACTAAGACTTCACCTTCTGTTGTATCGTAAAGTCTTGGGATTAATTGGACAAGTGTTGATTTAGCTGAACCTGTTGAACCTAAAATACCAACGACTTCACCACTTTTAATCTTAAGATTAACATTAGAAAGTGAATACTTAATGGCATCTTTTGAATATTTGAAATTAACATTACGGAATTCAATATCACCATTCTTAACTTCCATCACTGGATTTTCAGGATTAACGATATTTGATTCTTCTTTCATTACTTCATAGATTCTGTGCATTGATTCAATACTCATGTTGATAATAACATAAATCATTGAAAGCATCATCAAAGCCATTAAGATTTGAACACCATAAACAACAAGAGATGAAATATTACCAACATCAAGCTTTGTTCCACCCGATTTTATAGCAATCATCGAACCAAAGAATAAAACACAAACCATAATGATGTATAAACATCCATTAACTAATGGATTGTTAAAAGCAATAATACGTTCTGCTCTTGTAAAGTTTTTACGAATATTTTCTGAAGCAGTGTGAAATTTTTGCTTCTCAAAATCTTCTTTTGCGAAACCTTTTACAACCCTAATACCCCTAACATTTTCTTCGACAGATTCATTTAGATTGTCGTATTCTTTGAATACTTTACGGAAGGCTGGCATTGCTTTTTTCGAAATCAAAAGAAGACCAAACACAATAACAGGGATAACACAAACATATGGAAGGACCATTGCACCACCCATAATGTATGCCATTACGACCGCAAACACAAACATCAAAGGACTTCTTACAGCTGTTCTAATAACCATCATAAATGACATTCTAACATAAAAGACGTCAGTTGTAATTCTTGTTACTAAAGATGCTGAGGAGAATTTATCAATATTTTCAAATGAGAATGTTTGAATCTTTTTGAACATGTCATTACGAAGGTTTTTACAAAATCCACTGGATGCAATTGATGCATTAACACCAGCAATTCCTGCACAACCTAAAGATACAAAAGCTAAAGCAATCAGCAAAATGCCTGTACCCCATAGTTCTGACATTTGTACACCATTTTTAATATCATTAATAAGATTAGCTGTAATAAAAGGCAAGAATGTCTCAATTACAGCTTCTAAAACAATGAAGATCATTGTTATTACCGTATTTTTCCAGTATTGTCTTACTGGCTTAAGAATTGTTTTAAGCATAAATAATACGCCTTTCTTTCCATCTTATATTATTCATATTCTAACACTTTCACATTATTTATTCAAACAAAATACAATATAGAGCGCTTACATAAAAAAGTAAAAGGAAATCCCTTTTACTCTTTATTTTTTATTTTTCTTTTGTTTTCTTCTTTGCTTGATTATCTTTTTTAAAGACATTTTTTAAATCATTAAAGTTCTTTTTCTTGATAACAAACCAATAAAGAGAAAAACCACCAAGACCTAAAACAATTGTCGAGCCTAAAACGATCATAACAATGCCACCAGCACCAATGCCTTTTTTAGGTGTTAATTGAGTAGGTTCACTATCTCCAGTTGATGGATCAGTTGAAGAACCTCCTGATGAACTATTGATGTCTTTCCATAAGACAGTAACGTATGTTACAGCTTTGATTTTTAATCTTCTACCTTCTGCATATGTTTTGCCCTTAATTTCATATCCAGCAAATTCTTGACCTTTTGGTGCTTGAATTGTACATGTAGGTAAAGTATATTCTTCAGATGCTAAATCATGCATTTCGCCTTTTCCACCATTAGCATCAAAAATGATTGGATATTTTGACCATTGTGCAAAATATACGCAATCTTCATATGTTATGATAACATTTTTTGGTTGATAATCCCAACCAGATTCTTCTTCAATCCAGCAGATGAATTCAGCATCACCAACTGGATCAAACATATTATCGAGAAGGGAATCATTTGGCTTATATTGAACTACATACTCTTCATCAGTACCATTATTAGCTTTATAAGTTATTTTAATATCTTTGTAAATGAAATAACATTTGATTCTGTCAGATAAATTTGATGATTCAATATAATATCCTTCTAATTCTTTATCTTCTAGCTTTTGGTTAAAAATCGCTGAATTAGATATTTGTTTTGATTTAGCATAAGTTATTTGAGAACGATATAAATATTCAAAATCAATGCCACCAACAACATCACCTGTTTCATTAACACCAAATTCAATTACATTGTAATCAGCATTACCACTTGCTGTAAAAGTAATTGAACCATGTGAATTAACTTTAAAAGTCTTTCCAATATACATCAATGCTTCTTTTGAAATTGTTCCTTGTTCAACAGCAACTTTTAGAACACCTTTTTCAAGAACTTCAAGGGTATCAGTTTTAAGAAAATAATCAAAATTAGCTTGAGGTAAATCTTGTCCATGAACATCTAAATAACAACTTTGACAAACAACAATACTATCTCTTGCTTGAACATGAGCTAATTCTAATTCACCTAAAACCTCAAGTTCATTATAGCTAGGTGTATATGAGAAAGTGATTGATCCTTTTTCATTAGTAAAAGAGCGGAATGACAATTCTTTCTTAACAAGAACAACATTTAAATTAAATGTGTCATCTTCTTTTCCTATAATTGAAATACTCATATTTTTGGTTGCACTTGTTTTTTTATAAAGAAAAAGCGAATTTGTTGATTCTTCATATTTAGCAATGGGATTCTCATTGTCTTGTGAAAACGATATTTTGTTATCATCTTCAACACCTAATAAGAAAGGTTTATCAGATGAAAATGTTCCTGATATAATTTTATCATTAGTAGTATATTCAACTTTAACACATGATGCTAGAAGTGTTGCTTCAGCATCTATTGTTTCAGCTTTAATGCCAATACTATAGATACATAAAAACATTAAAGAAAGAATAATAAGTGTACTTAATATTTTAATTTGTTTTTTCATAGGTTTTCCTCGTTTCATTCATAATTATTTTATCACAATCATCTGCTTTATGCAATTATAATAAGAATAATCAATTAAATATTTGAAGATAAAAAATAAAAAAGGATTGCTCCTTTTTTATTCTATTTAGATTCTTTATCTTCTTTACCAATGAATAATGGATAAAGAATAGCTGCTAATGCACCACCACAAAGAGGACCTAAAATCCAAATCCATACTTGTTTTAGTGAATCACTATTTTTTGAGAAAGCTTGAAGTAATGCAGGAGCAAAGCCTCTTGCTGGGTTAACTGATGTACCAGTTAGTGAAATACCTAAAAGGTGAACAAATAATAAAGCAAGACCAATGAAGATTCCCGCAAACTTAGTGTCATGACGTTTTTCATCAGTTGCATTTAATACAACACTTACAAAAATAAATGTTAAAACAACTTCAATGATAAAGCCAAGAATATAACTCCATACATCAAATTCAGCTTTTGAATTAGCTAGATACATACTAATTTCATTACCGCCAAGTTGACCAAAGCTTCTTAAGAATAAAGCAAGTAGTAATGAACCAACTAATGCACCACCAAATTGAGCTGCAATATAAACTAAGAATTCTTTTAGTGTCATCTTGCCTCTAATTAACATAGCAAGTGATACTGCTGGATTAATATGGCAACCAGAGATACGTCCAATTAAGAATGCCATAATAACAATAACTAAACCGAATGTTAATGCTGCTGTAAGTACGCTACCAGTAAGAACAGCTACACCACAAGCAACTAAAGTTAACATCATTGTACCGACTGCTTCAGCAATCGCTTTTTTTAATAAACTCATATTTTTCTCCTCTATTTTTTTATAAATTAATATCTAAAATAACTGGTGCGTGGTCACTACCTTCGACTTCAGTTAAAATCATCGCATCACTTATTTTGTTTTTTAAATCGTCACTTACTAAGAAGTAATCGATTCTCCAACCTGCGTTGTTTTCACGGGCGTTAAATTTATAACTCCACCATGAATATTTGATTGTATCAGGATATAAATATCTAAATGTATCGATAAATCCTGAGTTCAATAAATTATCGAATTTTCTTCTTTCTTCGATTGAATAGCCTGGATTTCTTTCATTGGCTTTAGGGTTTTTAATGTCAATAGGCTCATGCGCAACATTTAAATCACCACAGTAGATAACTGATTTTTGAGCTTTTAAAGATAATAAGTATTCTCTCATATCATCTTCAAAAACCATTCGGTAATCAAGTCTTGCTAGTTCATTTTGGGAATTAGGAACATAACAACAAACAAAATAGAACTTATCATATTCAAGGGTAATGATTCTACCTTCATCATTATACTTACCATTGATGCCATATGTTACTGCTTGTGGTCTTTCTTTAGCATATACTAAAGTACCACTGTAGCCTTTTTTGATGGCGCTTGACATAAACATATAGTAATTAGCTTGATAAAGATTTGCTTGCCCTTCCTGCATTTTTGTTTCTTGGATACAAAAGATATCAGCATCTATTTGATCAAAGAAATTGAAAAAGCCTTTTGTTATACATGCTCTAATACCATTGACATTCCAACTAACTAATTTCATTAATTCACCCTTTTAATAATGGCTCTTGCGATTGCAACACCATTTGCACCTGCTTGTGATAAGCCTCTTGTGATACCAGC
>DBWT01000028.1:12116-12249 GCA_002309035.1 Caryophanales bacterium UBA1231
GCTTCAACACCATAGAATAATGTATGATCACTAACAATACCAGGTGTAATTTTATTTAATGCTTCCATCATTTCAATTAAGGATTTCATTATATTATAAGGAAGGACTAAACCTAAATCACCAGGAACAGCTT
>DBWT01000007.1:0-17005 GCA_002309035.1 Caryophanales bacterium UBA1231
ACAATGGACAGACAAGTGCGCAGAGCGATCAAAATTTTGTGTGCGCAACGTGGAATTTTGTTTGCAAACTTCGTAGAAGATGCTTGTCGTGAAAAATTACGTAAGGAAGGAGCCCTATAATAGATGCCTATCATATCAACTTACTGCAAAAAGGGTGGAGTTGGTAAAACAACACTATTAGGATACCTCGCTCACTTCTATGCGAACAAAGGTAAGAAAGTCTTGGTGCTTAGTGCAGATGATCAAAACAGTATTTTCAAATTATTTGGTGTTGGAAACTTTATTACTGACTCAACTGACAATTTTTTAGAGAATTATTTAACTGGAACATGTGATGCTTCAGATATCGTATGTGAAGCAAGAATAAATATGTATATCATTAAAACCTTAAATACAGATAGACTTTCTTTCACTCTAACTGTAAAAAGACAGGAAGAACGTCGAATTATTGACACAATTAAGGATTTTTCTAACTATTTTGACTATATTTTCATTGATTTTCCACCTTCAAGCAGCCGTTTGAGCGAAATCTTGCTAGATATTAGTGACAAAATACTTTTAATAATCGGCTTAGACACGCTTGGTTTAGATGGTTATTTGAACACAATTCAGTATTTTATCGATACTGACATAAATTTAGACAAAATTAAATATGTTGTACCTACTGGATACCACCCTGTTAAGCTAGCTCCAAACAAGGCTTTAAAGGAATTAAAAAACCAGGTTGCAAGCTATACTCCTAACGCAATTATTACAGAACCAGTTAAAGATAAATCAATTATTCGAAATTTACAAGCCGACGGCATAAGTGTCTTCGATAATGCCCAAATGTCTAGTAAATTCCATCAAAAAAACTTTAATGAAGTTCAAAATGAGCTTAAAAAACTATTTAATTCACTTGATTTGGACTAAAATAGAGGTAAAAAAAGAGATTTCTTATTGAAACCTCTTTTTTTATGTTTAATTAGAATATTCTTACAGGTAGTATTAACTGCAATAAACCAGGCTCAGAATCACTCGAAATAACGAATGGTTTGATTTCTCCGGTGAAATTAATAGTAATTATGTTACTATTGAACGCTTTTATTGCTTCATTAAAATATTTTGCACTAAATGCTGTTTGGAAATTATTCACGGTTGGAATGTTTAGTGGAGTAATTTCTTCTACAACTTTACCAATTTCGTTGTTTGTTGAAGCAACTTGAACTGATTTGTTTGCATTAATAACAAACTTAATAATGTTAGAACTATCTAGGTTTGTGAACAATGAAGCTCTATCTACTGTAGCTAAAATCTCTGATTTCTTTAGGTCTAAAGTTGTTAATTGATCACGAGGGAATAATGATGAAGTATCTGGATAATTACCTTCAATCAATCTAGTTATAAAAGCAATGTGACCAACAATGATAAGGGCTTTGTTACTGATTAAATAAATTTCAACTTCGTCTTCTGAATCTAATAATATTTTTTCTAATTCATCAAGTGATTTACTTGGAACGTTAATTTTTGTATATTGATAATCTTGATCTAATTCGATAGTTTTCTTTGCTAATCTATATGAATCTGTAGCAATCATATTTAATGTTCTATCTTTAATTTCGAAACATACGCCAGTAAGTATAACACGAGCTTCAGTTACACCTGCTGCAAAGTTAGTTTGTTTAATTGCTTTTTTAAGAACTGAGCTCTTTAAGATAATTGGTAAACCACTTTTATCAAAACTTATTGCTGGGAAAGAATTTTTATCTAAAGCACTAAGTGTAAAGTCTGTTTTTTCAGTTGTAATTTTAATCGTTGTATCATCAAATAGAACAAAGTTAATCATGCTCTCTTCTATCTTTTTTGCAATTTCAATAAAGTATTTACCTGGAACAACACAACTTCCTTCTTCAAGGATTTGGAATTGATCATTTTTTTCTAATCTTACTTGAACAGAAATTTCTCTGTTGCTTGTTGTAAATATTAAAGTATCTAAATAAGCATCTATTTTAATTCCCGTTAAAACAGGCATTGGTGTTTTATATGATAAACCATGAGCAACTTCAGTAAGAGTTGTTAAAAGAATTTGTCTTTGAATTTTAAATTTCATAAAAATCTCCTTTTTTATTTTTAAATTTTAAACATTATTATTAATTAGTGTGGAAAAGTGGATAACTAAATAGAAAAAATCTTTTTTGCTATATAATAAGGAATAGACTAACCCAGATTCTTTTTTAAATTTTCCACATCTTGTTTAACGGTCCAATCGTTTTTAATTAACTTTTCAACTTTATCACATGCATATGAGATAGTTGTATGATCACGATTGCCGAAATATTCTCCAATTTTTGTTAATGGAATATCATATATTGTTTTAACTAAATAGATTGCTATTTGTCTAGGTAACACTATTTCAGCTTTTCTAGTTGAAGCGGAAAGATCGGAAACTGATATCGAATAATATTTTGCTACAGCCTTCTTCACATTGTTAATATTGATTAAATCCGTTTCCTCACTTTGTTCACTATCATTAGGTATGATTGAATCAAGTGCTGTTTTTGCATTATCTAATGTATAATGAAGATCAAATGAAACACAATAATTAACAAAACGTCTTAAAGCACCCTCGATTTCTCTAATATTATTGGTAAAGTTACTAGCAATAAAATCAACAACTTGAGAATCAATAACATCAGGATCGCTTATTAAGTCTTTTAATTTCTTCTTAATAATTGCTTTTCTTAGTTCGAAATCAGGTTTTTGGATGTCAACAGGGATTCCCATGCTGAATCTCGATTTAAGACGAGACATCATATTTTCTAAATCTTCAGGTTTTCTATCAGATGTTATAACAATTTTAATGTTCTTATTATATAAGAATTCAAACAATTTAAAGAATTCTTCTTGAGTAGCAGTTTTATTTGCTAAAAATTGAACATCATCAAAAAGTAAAACATCTGCTTGTCTATAAAAATCAGCAAAATCTTGCATTTTTTTAGGATCTTTTTTCGTTACAGCATTAAAATAATCTTCGGTGAATTGTTGAGCAGTTGTGTAAATGACATTAATCTTAGGATCATTATCTAGAATATAATGTCCAATAGCTGTCATTAAATGTGTTTTACCAAGGCCAACATCTCCAAAAATATATAAAGGATTAATTGATGTATCATGTTCTTCAGCAACTTTCATTGCTGTTACATAAGCATATCTATTTGCCATCCCCATTACAAAGTTTTCAAACGTATACTCTCCACGTAGTTTTCTTTGAGATTTGTTAATCTCATTAAAACTTGCTTTATTAATACTCATTTCATTATCATTTTGTTTTTCTTTATTAGCTTCTTCACTAGTAATTAGTTTGATTCTTTTTGTATCATTTGTTAATGATAATGAAATATTATTTATTGTATCTAAGTAAAACTTTTCAATTCTAAATTTTATTAAATTATTTTCAACAACTAAAAACAACGTTGTATTTGTTTCTTTGTGAACTGTATTTATGGGTTCGATTAATTCTTTGTATACTTCAGGAGCAAAAATATTATTTTCAAGAATATTTTCTTTTATTTTATCCCATAATAATGTGGTATTTTCCATAATTCTATGCACTCCTATTTGTAAGGTAATTATATCATAAAAAACTTAAAAAATGAAAGCAAAAGCTAAAAAAAATTATCAACAGGATTTATCCACATTTTTAGTGTTGATAAAATGTGTGTTTTTTCCACAAGAATTTCCACGGTTGATATGTGTATAACTATTTTCACTTGCATATTTTTACAATAAATGATAAAATACGTGAGGCGAGGTAGAATATTATGAAATTATTATCAAAAATTAATACCGCAACGAAAATAGTAATTTTAGTTGTTTATACATTTATTTTAGCAGCAATAGCTGTTTTAATTATTAATGCATCAACTGTTGTTAATGAAGCCGAAGGTTATGGCTCAAAAGCAATGGATGAAAACATTCAAGTTGTAACAAAAATAAAAGAAACCAGAACGCATAGTACTGATTCATCAAACCCAAACGCTTATTATGGATTATATTTCCAAGTAATACAACGTGCAACAGATGTTGAAATCACAAATATTGAGATTTTCGCAAAAGGAAGAACACATAAAGGTGGAACTATTTATTTCGAAGAATCAAAAGCAAGTGATTCTTCTTATTCAGGACTTCCATCTAAAACTAGTATGGCATTTAAGAGTTTCACATCTAATTTTAAGAAAACAATAAATACAAAAAACGAAGTTACTGATACTGAATTAGAAAGATTGTTTGTAAGAGTTTTATATTCTGTAAAGAAAGACGAAGCAACAACGCAAAAAGAATTAAAATTCTATTATAGTTTATTTGATCAATATAAACAAAAATACGATAATTTTGATGAAAACATCATTATTACAGATGTAAACCAATTTATGAGTATTTCAAACGATGAAATTGGATATTATAATGGACAAATGAAAGTTAATTATAATGAAGATAATACAGCAGTTAATACAAAAGTATCTTTTGATGAAAGTAAATTTATTGAAAATAATAAATATGTTACAGATTGTTCATTCACAGTTATTGGAAAAGTAAAACACGATAACAAAGATACACAAAACGTTTTCTCAGATTATATGAAGTTATTGGAACTACATGGTGTACCTGTAAATATGAGTGGAAACAATTTCTATACCGAATCTCAAAAGAAAAACTTAAGTAGTTTCTATGAATCATTTAACCCAATTAATACATTATATGATTTATCTGAATTATACCTATTTGTTTCAATCACAAACAACGAAGGCAAAACAACTTACCACAATGTTAAAATAGCAATGCCTAGTAAGTAAGTTTACAAATAATTTGACAAAAATCACAAATTATATTATAATTACATAGCAAAGTTTTAGGAGGTGCTGATATGAAAAGAACATACCAACCAAACAAACGTAAACATAGTAAAACACACGGATTCCGCGCACGTATGGCTACAGCTGGAGGACGCAAAGTACTAGCTCGCAGACGTTTAAAAGGTCGTGCTGAACTTACTGTATAATAAATATTCTTGGACCACTTATGTCACTTTGTACTAAAGCGGTCTTTTTATTTATTATGTATATACATAAAACCATATGAACAAACAATATCGATTAAAACAAGGTACCGAGATTTCTCAAATTGTTCAAAGAAGAATCAGAGTATCAACAAGATTATATACACTATATTATTCGTTTAATCATCAAGATTTAAAAATCGCTGTTGTGTGTGGAAAAAAATGTGGAAATGCTGTCAATCGAAATTATGAAAAAAGAGTTATGCGAGAAATTATTCATAATCGATTGAATGTTTTACAAGGATACCATATTGTTTTAGTCGTAAGACCAGAAGCAGTGGGGTGTTGTTATAAAGATAAAGAAAAAGATATTAATTACTTAATTAATAAATTATTGAAAGGAACAAGTAAAGATGAAAAGAATTAATAAAAGAAACATCTTTTTAGTTATTATTGTTGCTTTATTAGTTGTATTTGTTACTTCTTGTGGTTGTGGTGGTAATAACCTCGCAACATATAGTTCTGTAAAAGAAACTTTAGTAGCAAAACAATTAGAAGAAATGAAATCACAAGTTGAATCATATTGTACTGAAAAAGGCGCTACAGATTCTATTGATAGTAAAAAATCAACAATTCAAATAGAATTCACTGGATCAAACATGGAAGAAGTATTACAAAATGTTTTGGCCGATATTGCTGGTGATGATTTAGAAATCAAAGTTCAAGAAATTAGTGGAAATGTAATTCTACAATTAATTGCTACTGCAAAAACAACACTACCTAACTTCTATAATGGCGATAAATTAAAAAGACATCAAAAAGCATATTGTGATTTAGAACTTGAAAATACAACAACAATACTAGATTCAGTTACTGCTGCATCGACAAAAGATGTTAATGAAAAGGCAGTTAGTGATGATACATCAAATATCTATCAAGTAATGAGTAATTACTACTTAAAGATTAATGAAGCCAGATCATCACAAGGACCAATTAGAATTTACAGTTTTAAAGAAGATGGTTTCTTTTCTGCATTATTTAACAATGCTT
Source organism: Caryophanales bacterium UBA1231 (assembly GCA_002309035.1). Next base: position 6,086 of record DBWT01000007.1, read on the forward strand.
TAGTTTTCCCAATCGGCTGGTTATTACAAGCTATATCATCATTATTGGGTGGATTCTACTTCTTGGGTATTTTAATTATAACTATTTTATTTAGATTTATTTTAATGCCTGTTTATAATTCATCTAATGATATGCAGTTAAAACAACAATTAATGCAGCCAGAAATGAAAAAGCTTGAAGAAAAATATGCATTAAGAAAAGATCCAGAATCACAAAGAGCTAAACAGATGGAACAAGCTCAATTGATGAGAAAGTATAAGACTGGTTTAAGTGGTTGCTTACCAATGTTATTACAACTTCCAGTGTTTATTGCTGTCTTCAACGCTGTTTCAAGAATGCGTTATACTGATGGTACAATTTTAAATTCACCAGACTGGGTAAGTAAATTAAAAACAAAATGGTTAGGAATTGACTTATTCTTAACTAGAGGTGCTATAAACACATGGCAATTCTGGGGAATCATTATTCTATTAGTATTAGTTGTAGGAACACAAATTTTCCAACAAATAATGACACAAAAGATTCAAAAGTGGACATATGCAAAATCACAAGAAGATATACCAGCCTATAAACGTCAAGCTTATCAACAAAATCAACAAGGTAATTCAATGAAATTCATGATGTATTTCATGATCGCAATGATGGGTCTATTCGTATTCCAAAGTGCTGCTGCCCTTGGTGTATATTGGTTAATTGGTAATATATTCTCAATTGTCCAAATGTTCATTAATTATAAGAACTCAGCAAAACGTTTAGAAAAATTAAAAATTAAACTACATTTAGTTGATGCTCCTGAAAAAGTAATTACAGTCAAAGAAAACAAAAAGGAAAAACGTCAATTAAAAGACAAGAAAGAGAGAAAATAACAGTATGAAAGAAAAAATGTATACAGGAACATCACTTAGTGAAATAGAAGAACTTGCTGTTTGTGAACTAGGTGTTCCAAAAGAAGACATGTATTTTGATGTTATTAGTGAAAGTGAAGAAGAAGTTCAAGTAAATGTTTTGGTTGATGCCAATCCTGTAAAAAAAGGTAAAGACTTCTTAGAACAATATTTAAAAGATGCAAACATCTTAGGATTTGTTGAAAGAAAAATGCGTGACAATGTTGTTGAATATTCAATCACAACAGAAGACGCGAACGCAGTATTAATTGGTAAAAACTCAAAAACACTTGCATCATTACAAAATTTAGTATCACTAATAGTTAATCGTTACTTTGATTTAGAAAAAGAATCAGGTTTAGTTGTTAAAATCGATGTTGGTGATTACCGTAAAAGAAGAGATGAAACATTAGAAAAATTAGCAACAAGAGTAGCTAAAGAAGTTGCAAAAACAAAAATACCGGTTAAGCTAAAACCAATGAATTCTTACGAAAGAAAAGTAATTCATAATAAATTAGCTGATTGGCGAGATGTTCAAACACACTCTGAAGGTGTTGAACCAAATAGATGTTTAATCATTGAACCAAAGGCAAAATAATATATGAAACCCACCGAATTTGGTGGGTTTTCTTGTAAAATGGTTTAAATATTTAATTGTTTATGGTAAAATAAAAACAATAGGGTTGAAAACATTATGAAAAAAATACCATTAAAAAGATATACATTCTTTCAAAAAGTCACAACATTTTTGTTTTTGCCAGCCAAATGGTTTGTATATCATTTCAAAGTAAAAAGCAAATATAAAATAGCAAAAGGTGAATCTGTTTTTGTTTTAGCAAACCATCAAACAGATTTAGATCCTATTTTAATTAATTATTCATTTAATAAGCTAGTAACTCCTGTTGCAACAGACACGCTTTTTTCTAATAAGTTTGCATATAAGTTTTTACCATATGCATATGGTGTTATTCCAAAGAAGAAAGGTGTAACAGATAATCAAGCAACAATAAAAATGCTTAAATTATTAAGAGGTGGAGGTTCTATTCTTTTATTTCCAGAAGGAAATAGAACGGTTGCTGAATTTCAATTCTTCATTACACCAAAACTGGCTGCTTTTGTAAAAAAGACAGGCTCAACACTTGTTCTTTATAAAATACAAGGAGGTACAGGTGTTAGTCCAAGATTTGGATCTAAGCACAGAAAAGGTCCTTTTTCTGGGGAAATAACAAAAGTGCTAAAACCAGAAGAATACAACCAATTATCTGATGAAGAATTAAATCAAATTATTAAAGATGGCATAAAAGCCTTTGATAGCTATAGCGGTTGTGCATATAAAAGTAAAACAAAAGCAGAATATCTTGAAAGAATATTGTTTGTTTGTCCAAAATGTTTAGAAGCTAATACACTGCACTCTCACAAAGATACAATAAAATGTGAACGCTGCGGACTAGAAGCGAAATATACCGAACATCTAACATTTGAATCAAGCGATAAAGACTTTAGGTTTACTTATTTAAACGACTGGTATCAATTTCAAAAAAGATGGATTAAAGAACACGAATTTGTTGAAGATGTAATATTTAATGACGATAATATTGAACTTTATGTTTCTAATCCATATGAAAAGAGAAAAGTCATCGCAAAAGGTACAATGACTCTAACAAAAACCAAATTAATTTGTGGCGAAGTTCCTTTTGATTTAGAGAACATTATTAGTGCATCCGTAATTGGTGGTAGAAAATATTCATTTACAACAAACGACAATAGTTATTTAGTTGTTGGTAAAGGACCATTCAACCCATTTAAATATGTTTTATTATTTAATAAATTAGAAACTAAAATGAAAGACAATACATCTCAATATTTTACATTAGAGGAAGATTTATGATAAATATATTCACAAATTATGCGCCATTAATTGGTGCTGAATGGAGCTTTGACTGGACACAATATGATAGTGTTTGGAAATTTGCCATCCAACTAGGGTTATTATTAATCTTTATGTTGATTGGCAATTTATTAGTTAAAGTAATTCCTTTTTTAAGAAAAGCATTCATTCCTAGTGCTTTAATTGGTGGTTTGTTATTATTTTTAATTAATTATTTAGTTGAATTACTTACTGGTTTTACAATGGTTGATAAGAGAATTATGCAAATAATTACATACCACGCTTTAGCAATAGGTTTTATCGCATTATCCCTTAAAACAATCAAGAAAAAAGAAGGTATTTCAGTATTGAAAGTCTTTCAAAATGGTGCCTTAACCGGTGGAACATATATGTTACAAGCAATTGTAGGTATTGTTATATCTTTATTGTTCTTCTACCTTGGTGGTAAAGCATTGTTTTATGATGCAGGCGTTTTGTTACCATTAGGTTACGGACAAGGCCCAGGAAATGCATTAACATGGGATATTAATTTTACTGAAGCCCATTTATTTGATGGAGAAGGATCATTTGGTTTAACTATTGCATCTGTCGGTTTCATTGTTGCTTCGATTGTTGGTGTTATATATATGAACATTCAAAGAAGAAGAGGTAAAATTGAACAAAGAGTTGCTATAAGTGAAAGAACAGTAGATACATTTGAACAAGAAAACGAAATAGAAGACTCATCTTCAGTAGATAAATTTACTATTCAAATATCATTCGTTGCTGTGGCATATGCTATTGCGTTAGGAATAATGTTATTTTTCAAAACATTAACTGATGTAACAGGTGTTGGATTGTTCAATTCAGTTGCTTGGGGTTTCAACTTTATCTGGGGTGTGGTTGCTGCAACCTTAGTTAAAACAATAATGAATTTCTTAAAAAAGAAAAATATAGTTAAAAAACAATATATCAATAATTATCAAATGGATAGAACTTCTGGTTTTGCGTTTGATTTAATGATTATAGCTGGTGTTTCAGCAATTGACATTCATGTTGTTTCTAAATATGCATTGCCATTAATTATTATTTGTTTAGCTGGTGCAATCGTTACATTCATTTATGTTGATTTAATCTGTCGAAAATGTTTCAAGAGTTTTGAGAGCGAAGCTTTCCTTCTTAATTTTGGTACATTAACAGGAACAGCTTCTAATGGTATGATTTTACTTCGTGAAATTGATCCTAATTTCAATACACCAGCTAGTGATATTTATATTTTATCGCAGTTTCCAGCAATGATTTTTGTTGCACCACTCTTAGTGTTACTGACTATGAGTGCCAATTCAATTAAAGGATGCTTTATTACATTAGGTATTTTTACTGTTTTGTTTATAGCTTATACAGTATTTTTACTAATATCATCTAAAGCAAAACCCAAAAATAAAGAGTAAAAACAAAAGAGAATGATAAATAACACTTATCATTCTTTTCTTTATATATATTAATGAATATTTTATCATTTGAGATAATTTTAAAAATATGGTAAAATAGCAACATATAGGTGATATTATGAAATTATTATTAGAACAAACCATTGTTGGTATTTCAACAGCTATTTCAAGAGCAGCAATATCAATTGTGCGTTTAAGTGGTGAAGATGCTATTAATATAGTGAATAGTGTGTTTTTAGAAAAAGATTTAACAAAAGCTAAATCACATACAATTCATTATGGCCATATTATCGATTACAAAACAAAAGAAATCATCGATGAAGTTTTAGTATCTATTTTTAGAGCACCAAAGACATATACAAAAGAAGATGTTGTTGAAATCAATTGTCACGGCGGTGGTTTAGTTACACAACTTATCTTAGATCAAATGATTCTTTTAGGTGCAAGACTCGCAACTGAAGGCGAATTCACAAAACGTGCATATTTAAATGGTCGTATCGATTTAACAAAAGCAGAAGCTGTTATGGATGTTATTGATGCCGAATCAAAAAGTGCTCTTTCTGTAGCAAACCAAGGCCTTAACGGTAAAACAAAACAAAAAATTGAAGACTTAAGACAAAAACTCTTAAATGTTATCATGAGAATATATGTTAACATTGATTATCCAGAATATGATGATGTTAAAGAATTAACAAACAATGAAGTTAAACCCATTGTTTTAGATGTTTTAGAAGAAATAGAAAAACTCTTACTAGATTCAAAAGATGCCGTAAATATCAAAAACGGAATAAACACTGTTATTATTGGAAAACCAAATGTTGGTAAAAGCAGCATTTTAAATGCTTTATTAAATGAAGATAAAGCAATTGTTACACCAATACCTGGTACAACAAGAGACACAATTGAAGCAAAACTTAATATTGGTCAATATATTTTAAATCTAATTGATACAGCTGGTATTCACAACACCGAGGATTTTGTTGAACAAATAGGTGTTCAAAAAAGTGTAGAAAAAATTGAAAAAGCCGATCTTGTTTTAATGGTTTTCGATGGAAGCCGTTCGCTTTCTAAAGAAGATTTAGATTTAATGAATAAGATTCAAGATAAAAAACATATATATATTGTTAATAAACAAGACTTAAAACAAGAAATAGACTTAACTAAAATTGATAATCCTGTTTTAATATCAACAATGGATCAATCTATCAATAGACTTGAACATGAAATTGAAAAAGTCATTTTCAATGAAAAAATAGAGTTTAATAAGAATATTTATATTACAAATTCACGTCAAATTGAAAAACTAAGTGATGCTAAACAAGCTTTAGAAAAAGCATTAATTGATATTAATGATGAACAATTCATCGATTTAATTCAAATATCTATCAATGAAGCTTGGGAAGCTTTATCAGAAATTCTTGGTGAAGTAAAAGATACAGAGATAATTGATAACTTATTTAAGAATTTTTGTTTAGGAAAATAAATATATTTGACAACTATCTTTATTAGGCATATAATATAGATACAAACCATTAAAAGCAATTATTAGGAGAAGTAATAATAAGCTCTAAGATGTAGTGATTTAAGGACAGTGAAAACTTAAAACTTATCTTATTATGAATAACACCTATAGCTAGTAGAAGAAAAGCTTACGCTTAGTAGAACTACTCGTCTTCTTGCGTTAAAAGATTAATGAGGAACAACAATTATTGTTGTTTAAATTAAGGTGGTACCACGAGAAATTCGTCCTTATTTGTCGAATAAACAAGTAAGGATTTTTTATTTTTAAGGAGGATTTATGACAAGACAAAGAATTAAAGAATTATTTCTACAAAAAGAAAAGTATTTTGAACAAAAAGTGTTTGTATATGGTTGGGTTAGAAGCAACAGAAGTCAAGCACAATTTGGTTTTTTAAATATAAATGATGGAAGTTATTTTGATAGTTTACAAGTTGTTTATGAAAACACACTTACAAACTTTGAACAAATTTCTAAAATTAGAGTAGGTTCATCAGTTAAAGTGGTGGGTAAGATTGTTTTAACACCAGAAATGAAGCAACCCCTTGAACTTCACGCCGAAAGTGTAGAACTATTAGGTGATTGTCCAGAAAACTATCCAATTCAACCAAAACGTCACACACGTGAATTTTTAAGAGAGGTTGCGCATTTAAGGCCAAGAACAAACTTGTTTTCAGCGGTTTTTAGAATTAGAAGTGTAACAGCACATGCAATTCATTCTTATTTCCAAGAAAGAGGCTATATATATGTTCACACACCACTAATCACATGCGCGGATTGTGAAGGTAGTGATCAAATGTTTAAATTAACTACATTAGATATGAATAATCTTCCATTTACTGAAGATAAAAAAATAGACTTCTCACAAGATTTGTTTGGCAAACAAGCATATATAACTGGTTCTGGCCAATTGCATGGAGAAACTTTCGCAATGGCTTTTGCTGATGTATATACTTTTGGCCCAACATTTAGAACAGAAAACTCAAACACAAAGATTCACGCAAATGAATTTTGGATGATTGAACCTGAAATGGCTTTCTGTGATTTAAATGGTTTAATGGACATTGAAGAAGAAATGTTAAAATATGTTCTAAAATTTGTAATGGAAAGATGCCCTAAAGAAATTGAGTTCTGTGATCAATTTGTTGAAAAAGGATTAAAACAAAAACTAGAACAAGTAATTAATTCAGAATTTGTTCGTATTACACATCATGAAGTTATCGATTTATTAAAACAAGCAAATGTTGAATTTGAATTTAAACCTAGCTATGATGAGGATATCGCCAAAGAACACGAAAGATATATCACAGAATACTTTGGTGGGCCAGTATTTATTACTGATTGGCCAAAAGATATCAAAGCATATTATATGAAAGTTAACGATGACGATAGAACGGTAGCTGCTGTTGATTTAATTGTTCCACTTGCTGGAGAATTGATGGGTGGATCACAAAGAGAAGAAAACCTAGATAAACTTCTTCAAAGAATGGAAGAAATGCACGTTGAAAGAAAAGACATCGAATGGTACCTAGATACAAGAAGATATGGTGGTTGTGTTCATTCAGGATTTGGTATGGGATTTGAAAGACTTATTATGTATCTAACTGGTGTTGAAAACATTAGAGATGCAATTCCATTCCCAAGAACTCCAAAGAACTGTGAATACTAATATATAATAAAGAAAAGAGTAAACTTCAGATTAACTGAAATTTACTCCTTTTTCTTTTTAGTTGTTTGTTTTGTAGGTGTATCTTTAGATTTCCAATAATTATTTAATGTGATGTAGAACATCACACATAAGAAACCAACAACAAAGAAAGCAATACACGAATTTCTAATAACTTTTGGCATTGCATATTTTGTGTAACCAGCTTGTTTTAAAGCAGGAATAATATTTAAGCCAAAACCTTTTTGAATATCAGTGTGATTGTTTGTATATTCTTCTTGATCAGAAGATAAGTTTTGAATTTGTCCACAGCATAAAATATTTAAATCTTGTGGGTTTTCATCTTCATCAAATAATAATTCGATTATAGCAAAATTACAAAATGACAAAGATTTAATATTTTTAATGTTTTCACCATATGTATAAGATAATGAATGGTGGAATAATAAACGATTTTGATTAGTTCCATTAACTATTTTAGCTTTTCCATCTAAATCAAAAATCAAATCACCAGTATCAAAGAAATTGTTTTGTGATAAATAATATAATGTATCAGTTGAATATATTGCGTCTAATTCATTTTCTGGATCTAAAAAATTATCTTTGAAATCAATTAAACCTTGTTTTAAATGTAATGTATCACTTTCATCCAACGACTCAAACAAAATCACTGTAATATTGTGCATATTAACATTTGAATTATCGATGTTATAGAAATACATATCATAATCAAACTTATTAAATCCTGTTTCACCCATCAAGGTGTATAAAGAAACAGTCATATTGTCTAGTTTGATTTCGTTACCACAATCAATTAAGGTATTTGATGATTCATAATCTTCAAATAATTTAACATCCACAGTATGATTACGATAAGTTGTTGAATTAAAATTAATATATGTATTAACAAGATCTTTACTAGTCTTTTGATCATTATAATATTCACTTACAAATTGTCGTTGATATTTATCCCAACCACCAAGTGAACCAAAGGTATATAAACCAACTAAGACACTAAGAAAAATAGTTAAAATTGAACAAATTAAAATAACAATAATCTTTTTTATTTTCATATTTAACCTCGAAACATTCAAATTATATCATATTTTTAAAAATTAGACAACATTTATAATCAGTTAAAAAATATAAATATATTAAAAGACAAAAAAAGCATTTTATGGTATAATATTATAAATGGAGGATGTTAATTAATGGCTTATAAAACACTCTACAGAAAGTATCGACCTATTAACTTTGATGAAGTAGTAGGTCAAAAATATATTATTGATACAATTAAAAACGCAATCACACATGATCGTATTTGTCATGCTTATTTGTTTTCTGGACCACGCGGTATTGGTAAAACATCAATTGCCCGCATTATCGCAAAAGCAGTTAACTGTAATCATCTAGAAAATGGTAATCCATGTAATCAATGTGATCATTGTTTAGCAATTAATAATCAATCAGCAGTTGATGTTGTTGAAATCGATGCTGCATCTAATAATGGTGTTGATGAAATAAGATTATTGCTTGAAAAAGTTAATTTCTTACCCGCTGAACTAAAATATAAAATTTATATTATCGATGAAGTACATATGTTATCAACGGCTGCTTTTAATGCTTTGTTAAAAACATTAGAAGAACCACCAATGCATGTTATCTTCGTTCTCGCAACAACAGAAGCACACAAAATTCCAGCAACTATTTTATCACGTTGTCAACGTTTTGATTTTAAACCATTAACTGAAGCCGAAATCAAACAACAATTGTTAAAAATCACTGAAGCTGAATCAATCAACATCAGCGATGATGCCTTAGATTTAATTAGTGATGCTGCTGAAGGTGGTATGAGAGATGCATTAAGCATTTTAGACCAAGCTATCGCATATAAAGATGATGAAATTACAAGACTCGATGTTGAAAACATTACTGGTCGTGTTTCTAATGATGACTTACTTCAATTAATAACATTAATCAATCAAGAAAAAGTTAGTGAAGCACTTAATCAAGCAACAACAATATTAAATAAAGGAAAAGAAGTTGGCGTATTGATTCAAATGATGCTTTCAACTTACCGTGATATGTTGTTATATGCAAGTGGTTCAAAACTAGAACCTAAATATATATATAATAATGAAACATTCCAACAGTTAGCTAAAACAATTAAACGTAGTCAAATATTTAGAATGGTTGATATTCTTAATGATATTCAAAATAAGATTAAATTCACTAATACACCTAAAATATATTTAGAAGTCGGTCTTGTTAAAATGATGTCAAAAGAACAAAACGAAACAAGTTATGTTCAATCAGATGTCGATTTAACAGATATATATAATCGCCTTACAACAATCGAAACTAATCAAATTATGCAAAGTGACGATTCTTTAAAAGAATTCAAAGACTATACTAAAGGAAAACTTGAATTCTTAGAAACTATTGTTTCACAATTATCAACACAACCTAGTGATTTAGTAGAAAGAATCGAAGCTCTTGAAGAAGAAACTTCTGCATCGGAACTAGAAAGAAGAATTGTTATTTTGGAAAATGGAACAGCTCATGCAGCTTTAGATACACCAAGTGAAACTCCAACAACTTCTAATTACCAAGAACAAATTCAAAATCTTTCTGATCAAATGGCGAGAGTCGATGTCGAAATCAATAAGTTTAATGCATTTGCTGATAAGTTTGCTTTAATTGATGAACAAATCAAAGCATTAAGTGAAAAACAAATGGATGAAAGTCATGAAGTCTTTGTTGGAAGTGATAACAAAGAATTACAAGATCAATTAACTTTATTATCTACACAAGTATCATTACTTCAAAACAGTCAATCACAAGACCAAGGTTTAAAAGATAAATTAAATGATATATATTCAAGAATCAATAACTTAAAACAAAAGTTAGATTCTATTCCTAATATATATGTAACATATGAATATTTAAATAAACAACCTAACACTAATGAACAAAGTAATGAATTTGATTTGTTTAATATGAATCAAGGACAATCAGTTGGTCAATTAGATGATGTATATAGAAGATTAGAAGCCATTGAAAGAGAAATCAACACACCAGCTGATGAACCATTACCATTTGATGACGAACCTATTTCAAACAACAATAATGTAAATGAAGAGTTAATCGCATCAATTAGTATGAATCAAGAACAAATATCTTTATTAAAAGATGAATTAGAAAAACTTAAAGAAAATGGGTTTGATCAAAACGAACTTAATAGTAAATTTGAAATGTATCAAGATACAATTAATCAAATTCAAGATAAGATTGGTGAAATTGAAGAAAATCTTCAAAAACCACAAAGTATTGATCCGAGTCAACTTTCAGAACTTAATGATAAGATTAATGAATTAAAAGAATACGCAATTAAACTTGCATCACGTATTAAAACACTTGAAGATAAATTACAAAAGGAAGAAGATTTACCTAAACTAGAAAAACCTGAACAACCAACTATTCTTTCTAAACGTCCTCAACCATTTGAAACACGTCCAAGAGAAGAACAACAAG
>DBWT01000007.1:17046-19090 GCA_002309035.1 Caryophanales bacterium UBA1231
CTAAAGTATATGATGTTAAAATCATTGAAAACATTCTTCATCAATCACGTGACAAGAGAAACATCGATGACTCTGCGACAATAAATGCTGTATGGAATCGCCTATCAACACTTGTTCCTCAACAATTAGCAAACGTTGCGGCTACATTAAGTCAAGGTCGTGTTGTTGTTAATGGTGCTAACTATTTATTAATTGTTTATCCAGGTGCAGCAATTTGTAATTATTTAATGACAAGTAAAAACCATTTAGATGCAAGACAAGTATTGAAAAACACTTTACATCGCGATTATGATTTCATTGCACTTCCTGTCAATACTTGGGAAGAAAAACGCAACGAATATAAGAATCAATATCATATGGGTATCAAATATCCTGTATTAACACCTATCAATAATCCAGAATTAAAAGTTATAAATGTATCTGCTCAATCTTTCCAAACACAAAAGTCACAAAACTACGATAAAGCTGTTGAACTTTTTGGTGCAGATATAATTAAAGAGGTAAAATAAAATGAATCAACAAGCAATGTTAAGAAAAGCTCGTCAACTTCAAAAAGAGATGGAAGAAACACAAAGAGAAATTGCTGAAAGCTTATTCCAAGAAAGTGCTGGTGGTGTTGTAACTGTAACACTACGCGGAACTAAAGAATTAGTTGAAGTTAAAATTTCAGATGATTTTGAAGTTGAATCAAAAGAAGATTTAGAAATGTTACAAGATATGATTGTTGCAGCATGCAGCAACGCATATCAAAAAATAGACAAAACAACTGAAGAAAAGATGGCTAAATATAGTGCCTTTTTGGGCGGCATGTTCTAAAATATGGAAGAACTAAAATTTCTTGAAAGATTATCAGAGGTTTTTAAAAAACTACCTGGTGTTGGTTCAAAAACAGCCATGCGTTATGCTTACTATGTTGTTGAAAAATACACAAAAGAAGACATTGAAAGAATATGCAATGTTTTAACAGAAACAATTGATAAAGTTCATAAATGTCCAATTTGTGGAATGCTAACAACTAATGATATTTGTGAGATTTGTTCTAACCCACTTAGAGATAAAACACAAATCTTAGTAGTTAAAGATCCTAAAGACTTATTGTCAATTGAAAAGACAAATCAATACAACGGTTTATATCATGTTTTGGGTGGTTTAATTTCTGCATTTGAAGGAATTACACCAGACAAATTAAACATTGAAAGTTTAGAAAAAAGAGTTCAAGAACAAAACATTAATGAAGTAATTATTGCGACATCACTAACACCACAAGGAGACATTACGTCCTTATATATAGAAAAGGTTCTTGAAAAGTATCCAGTAACAATTTCAAGAATCGGTTATGGCCTTCCTGCTGGTAGTGATTTGGAATATGCTGATGAACTCACAATTAAAAGAGCAATTGACTATCGTATTAAGTCAAAACAACAATAGGAAATAATTAAAAAACAAAGATGAAAGAAGCAGTATTTATTACTGCTTTTTTTCTTTTCGAAAAAATCTATGTTAAAAAACTAATAATAAAAATAATATTTTATTGTTTGCAAAAAAAACAGCTTTTTGCTATAATATAGTTAATAGGTAAGCGCCTAAGTATGGAGGAGAATATGGACATTAAGTTAGTACACTTAACAAAAGTCTTTAAAGACAAAGATCAACCAGAAGTTAGAGCCGTAGACAACCTTGATATTGTTGTTCCATCTGGCAAACTAGTTGGTCTACTTGGACCTTCAGGTTGCGGTAAATCAACAACCCTATATATGATTTCAGGGTTATTGTCGCCATCAGAGGGTCAAATTTTCTTTGGCGAAGATGATGTAACAAAACTTCCGCCAGAAAAAAGAGGTATTGGGCTAGTATTCCAAAACTATGCATTATATCCTCATATGACAGTTAAACAAAATATTTTATTCCCATTACAAAATTTGAAAGTCCCTAAAGCAGAGGCACTAGAAAGAACGCAAGCTGTAGCAGATTTAGTCGACATTGGTGGCTTGTTGAACCGTAAACCTAGACAATTATCCGGTGGTCAACAACAACGTGTTGCTAT
>DBWT01000007.1:19156-26913 GCA_002309035.1 Caryophanales bacterium UBA1231
CAAACACGTGAAGAAATTAAACGTATTCAAAGAGAAACAGGTATAACAACTGTATTCGTAACTCACGACCAAGAAGAAGCTATGAGTATTTCTGACGAAATCGTTGTAATGAAATTAGGTGTTGTACAACAACAAGGCGTACCACAAGATGTTTATAACAAACCAGTTAATAAGTTTGTTGCTAAATTCCTAGGTACTCCACCAATCAACATGTTTGATGGTCAAATTAAAGATCACAAATTAATGATTGGCGATGAAGTTATTGACAAAGTAGATTTTGATGATCAAGAAGTTGAAATAGGTATTAGACCAGAAGGATTCATTATCGTTGATGGTGCAAATAAGGGGGCTTTTTCTTTTGAAGTAGAAGCTGTTGAATTCATTGGACGTGATAAATCAATTATCGGTCGTCACATCAATTGTCAAAAACCAACATTTAGAATTCTAATTGATGCATCAATTCAAGGCATCGAAGTTGGAAAAATTATTAAAGCTGACATTAAACCAAATAAACGTTTTATCTTTGACAAGGTAACAGAAGTAAATATGGAGTATCAACCAGAAGAAGCAAAGGAAGAATAGTTTATGGAAGTCAAGCGTAATCAAAGGGTTGCCTGGCTATATTTGCTTCCAACATTAATTTTGCTTGGGGTTTTTACAGTATATCCGTTGTTTAGAACAATCTTCATGGCGTTCTGTGAAAACTACAATTATGCGAGAGATACTTGGACAGCTTTTGGGTTGCAAAACTTCAGAAATATTTTAACAGGCACATCATTCTTAAAATATTTAAAAACAACAACAATTATTGTATTTATTTCTGTTCCAGCATCTATTATCTTGTCATTGTTAATAGCTGTAGGATTAAATTCAATTAAAAAGTTTACCAAAATATATCAAACAATCTTCTTTATGCCATATGTAACAAATTCAATTGCAATCGGTATGGTATTCTCAGTTATGTTTGCTGGTGATAGAAGTATTGTAAATGCATTGCTTTCAAAACTTAACATTACACCAATTAACTGGTTAGGTGGTATATCACAATTTGGATATCCATCATATGTAACAGAAATGATTGTTTTACAAGTATATATAATTTGGCACGCTTTACCATTTAAGATTTTAATTCTTTTAAGTGGTTTACAAGGTATTGATAAACAATATTATCAAGCTGCACAAATTGACTGTGCAACAAAGTCAAGAACATTACTAAGAATAACTGTTCCACTATTATCACCACAAATTGCCTTTTTACTTACAACCTCAATTATTGGTTCGTTTAAAGAGTATTCATCAGTAATTGGTTTGTTCGGTGAAAACGAAGGTGCTGTAGGTATGAAATACGACATGCGAACAGTTGTAGGTTATGTTTATGCATCATTGAAAGACGATAGAATTGGTGCGGTTGGTGAGGCTTGCGCTGCATCCATTGTTCTATTTGTTATTATCATGGTGTTCACATTAATTCAGAACCTTCTTCAAAAGAAGAGAGTTCATTACTAGGAGATAGAATATGTTATTAAGTATTATTATCTCACTAGTTGCGGCATTAATAATTTTATTAGTTGTTCTTGCTGCAAGCAAGCCTGGTCAAAAAAGAAAGAATATTTTACAAAAGAATCTTGAATATTCGGGTTCGAATGGTTCAGCAAAACTAGACGATGATTATCAAAGAAATATCAGAAGTGCAAAAATCGGAACATTCTTTAGATACTTTATCGCATATTTGTTGTTAACTATTGCGGCATTCCTAGTTGTTTTCCCATTCTATTGGATGTTTGCTACATCAGTAAAGAGTGCGGAAGAAGTTATGAAGATGCCTCCAACACTATTCCCTCATCAAATTCATCTTGAAAACTTTAGATTAGCAATGACAATGAGTAAAGCTAACTTTGGTCGATATATGATCAACACATTGATTGTTGGTGTTATCTCAACAATCGGTACTGTGCTTACAACAGTTAGTAGTGCTTATGCATTTGCGAGATTAAACTTTAAAGGAAGAGATTTATTGTTTGCATTCTTTATCGCAACAATGATGATTCCAGGTGAAATGATGGTTATCACGAACTACATTACTGTATGTTCAAGATACAAAATTGGTAGTTTCAAATTCACATTTGAAAATACCTATGCTGCTATGATTGTTCCTTTCTGGGTAAGTACATATTACATATTCTTACTAAGAAATACATTCAAGCAAATCCCTAATGAATTGTATTATGCTGCGAAAGTTGATGGAACAAGCGACTTTAAATATTTATTAAAAGTTATGCTTCCAATTGCCTCTCCAACCATTATTACAATCACAATATTAAAGATGATGGGTGCATGGAACTCTTACGTATGGCCAAATCTAGTTACTGAAGGTGACATGAGACTTATCACAAACGGTTTACGTTCGGCATTCTCAAGTGAAGACGGAACCGTAGTTCATTTAAAGATGGCTGCAACAACTGTTGTAACCGTTCCACTACTACTCGTATTTGTATTCTTTAGAAAATACATTATGCGTGGTGTTTCAAGAAGTGGAATCAAAGGATAAAAATTTAAAAAGGAGAAAGAAAGATGAAGAAATTTTTTACATTTGTAACAGTTTTATTAGCACTATTTTTAGTAGTAAGCTGTGGTATGGAAGGCGGCGATGATGGCCATGTTAATGAAATCCCATCATATACTGCAGAAGAAGTTAAAAATTTAAGTGCACATGTAACATTCTGGCACGCAATGGGCCAAACAAAATCTGCTATTATTGAAGAAATGGTTAAATCATTTAACCGTATTTATCCTAATATTACAGTAAGCATTGCATCACAAGGTGGATATGATGACTTACGTGATAAGGTTAACAGTAGTTTTCGTACAGGTGGTCACCCAACACTTGCCCAAGTATATCCTGACCACGTTTCACTATATTTACACAGCAATGCTGTTCGTGAATTAAATTCATATGTTAACCATGAAACTTATGGTTTAACACAAGCACAATATTCTGACTATATTGAAGCTTACCTTGAAGAAGGTAGAATTTACGATAAAGCAAAAACTTTATATTCTCTACCATTCAATAAATCTACAGAAGTATTATATTTCAATGCAACATGGTTCCAAAAACATGGACTATTAGAAAGATATAACTTAGGTTACATTGATGAAAATAAGATTTTCCAAAGAAATGAAGGCGCTGCATTATCTTGGGAAGATATCGAAGAAATAGGTCAATACTTTATTTCAACTCCTGAATATCAAGCAATGAACACTACAGAAAGATTAGATAACTTTGCATTCTCATACGATTCAGAAGATAACCTATTCATTACATTAACATTACAATTTGGTGGTGAATACACAAAATTAACTGGTGAAGGTACTGGTGAATTCTTATTTGATAACGCTAAATCAAGAGCTGCAATTCAATGGTACTATGATGCTTACAAAGCAGGTTACTTCGTAACTGCATCTGCATGGCAAGCTGATTACACATCAGATAAATTCACAAGCCAAAACGTTAAAATTACTGTCGGATCATCAGCTGGTTGCTCATACAATGACCCAGGAGATAAATTTACTCTAGGTGTACTTCCATATCCTCAATGGGAAGATCCAACAAAAGAAAAGAAAGTTATTCAACAAGGTACTAACGTAGCATTATTTAATTGTGACGACCCTAATGAAGAATTAGCTGGTTGGTTATTCTTAAAGTTCATCACTACTTGGACTGAAGGATTATCATACGATCAACAACCAACATATATTTGGGCTACACAATCTGGTTATTTCCCAATTTTAAATAGCTTAATGAACTCTCCAGAATATCAAGAGTTCTTATCAGGCGAAGGCGATACTAAGACTTTACAAGCTATCGTAGCAATCGTTGGTTACGAACAAGCTGGTTACAACTACTTCTCACCTTCATTCTCAGGTACTTCTAAGTGCCGTGACGTTGTAGAAGGTTTAGTTGAAGCTGTTCTATATGCAGGTAAATCACTAGATCAAGCATACAGTGAAGCACTTGCTGAATTAAGATAATTATTAAAAACTCAAGGAATAAAACCATGAAAAAAATTTGGTTATTTCTCTTATTAGGATTATTTGTTCTTGGACTTGCAAGTTGTGATGCATTCGGCAGCAGTTCCACTGAACCTACTCCTATTAATCCTGGGGGCCAATCAACAATCGATAACACGCAAATTGTTAGAGATGAAGATATGGTTACTCCATATACAGACAAAACAAAATTAAATCGTAACTTTGCTGGTAAATCATTCTTACGTGATGGTATCGGTGAAGTAGAATTATATGTTTCAACTGATGGTGATACTGCTCAATTTAAAGAAGGTAACACAACATTTACAGTTAGATTCAATGGTGTTGATACACCTGAATCAACATATAAAGTAGAACCTTGGGGTAAATCAGCTTCAAGATTCACAAAAGCAAAATTAACAAGTGCTTATAAAATCGTTCTTCAAAGAGACGAAATTAAGACACAAGTATTAGACTCAACTTTAAAAAGATATCTAGCATGGGTTTGGTATCAACCAAGCGCTGGTGCAGATTTCAGATTATTAAATCTTGAAATTGTTGAACAATCATACTCTACTTCTAAAGCCAGTGGTACAATGTATGCAGATGCAATGATGGAAGCTGACTTACAAGTTCAACAACTAGTTGTACGTATTCATAATAACAAGGTACAAGATCCAGATTATGATTATAGTGAAACTGGTAAATATTTATCAATTCAAGAAATTAGAGAAAATGCTGAAGAATATGGACAATCAGCAATTAAAGTTATCGTTCGAGGCATAGTTGCTCGTAAGATTGGTTCTTATTCAGCATATATTCAACAACAAGCCGATGGTATTTGGTATGTTGGTGGACAAAGCTTAGGTGTAAAACAATCAGAAGACAATCCTGATATGCCATTTGTTGGTGAAAACGGCAATTGGTGGTATGGAGATGTAGACACAGAAATTGCTGCTCTTGGTGCAACACCTGGTGATACTGCATATCAATATTATTTAGCTAATCACGAAGGTGAAGACCTAGATGAATTAGAATGGATGCAATCATTAGAAGTTGCAGAAGTTGATGCAGAAATGAATTATCCATATGTTGTTCGTCCAAATGAATGGTATGGTATATATCTATACGGTGGCTTCTCAGGTCAAGCAAGTAAATTAACAATTGGTTATGAAGTAAAAGTAGCTGGTAACTTTAGTGTTTATGCCGGTTCAATTCAAGTAACTGGTGTTACAGCTAAAGGTATTGAAGTATTAAACCGTGAAAAACAAGAACCACATATTTATGATATTCAAGATGTTACAACATTAAATTTAGAAAATACACAAAAATTTAATACATTAGTTGAATTACATGATATCGAAGTAACTGGTGGATACAACACTAAAACTTCAGATGGATTTACACTTTATTGTAAAGATAGTCATGGCAATAAATTCAATGTCAGAGTTGATGGTAATACAGCACTTCATACTACTGAAGATGGTGAATATATTCAAGTTGCTGAATCAACCACAACTACTGCTAAAAAAGGTTATTATAGTGAAGGCGTACTTGATGCAGATGGTTATGGATTAGTTAACTGTTATCAATACTTCGTTGGGATGAAATTCTCTTCATTAAAAGGTATCGTCGCTGTTTATGATCCTTCTGTTGAAGGCGAAGCAAGTAATGCACAAGTACAATTAATGCTTACTTTAATATCAGATATGATTATAAAAGTTGAATAAAGGAGTGGAAAATGAAAAACAAAATTACAAAAATTCTTTTAGCGGTTTTAGTTTTCTTCGCATCAGCATTCTTATTTTCTTGCGAAATTAATGTTGGTGAAAACACAGGTCGTGTTGATGCTAAAGCTGCAGTTAAAGATTTCTTAAGCAATGATTTACTTCCAGAAATCGTTAACAACGTTGCTTTAAATAAAGTAACAAGTAATATTACTTTTGCTGATCCAGAAATTGAACCAACAGAAGAAGATTTAGAAAACAATTCTTATTCTGGTTTCATTCGTGGTGTTACAGCATACATTGAAACATCTCGTCCAGATGTAATCCATGCTGAATGGGTTTCAACTGCACAAAGAGAATATGTTAAAGATGACAAAGGTACAGTTATTGGTGTACAAAAAACTGAACAAAAACATTTAGTTCTAATTGTTGACAGACAAGAAGAAGACGTAGAAGTTGAAATTACAGTTCATGCGGAAGCTCCTTATGCTGTTGGAACTAAAACACATTATTTCTCTAGTTCAAGAACAATTACTGTTACTGTAGCTGCAAAAGAACCTGCATTTGAAATGACTCTAGGCGAATTAATGAACCTAGCTTCAAGTGATTGGGTATACTTCCAACAACATGGTGTTGTTGATGCTGAAGGCAATGAAAAGTGCACAATTAAAGTAAGAGGTATCGTTACTGAAGAATTATGGGGCGATGGTTATGACAACCATTCATTCATGATTAATGATGGCGAAGCTTCACTTTATGTATATGCTCCTACTGGTGACACAGTTGAAATTGGTGATTTAGTAGAAGTTACTTGTGTTCCTACTACTTATTATGGTATTGTTGAAACTAGCCAAAAACCTGTAGTTAAAGTTCTTTATGGCGGACAAGCAGTTCCTGCTCCAAAAGCAACTTATACAGTTGATGAATTATACGAAAATGTATCATTAGAAGATCATACAGTTGCTGGTCAAAGATATAACATTCAAGGTGTTTTAGCATATGAAAGTGGAAACTTTGTATTAAAATCAGACTCAACTGATAAATTTGTTCAAATTTATTATAAAGCTTATACTGATTATGAAAAATCATTATTAAATGCTCAATTAGGTAATAAGATTGAATTAGAAACTTGTATTTATGATTCGCACTCTGCTGGATATTTACGTTTACTTCCTAACGTTTATGACTATCCAATCAAAACTTTAGAAATGACTGATAAAGAAAAAGTTGATTCAGCTAAATTACAATTACAAGCTGCTCAATTTAAAGCTAAATATGAAGATGGTGATGAATTAGTACTTCCTACTGTTACAACAGAAGGTGTTCAAGTAACATGGTCATTTGAACCTGCATCTGCATATGCTGATGGTAAGATCGTTGCTAAAGCTGAAGGCACATTAAAATTAACTGCTGTTATTACAGTTGGTGCTGAAAGCGATACATTCGAAAAAGTTATTAATATTGCTCCTAAAGCTGGTGAAATCACTAAAGAATTAGTTGCAAACCCAGTTGCTGGAACTGAATATGTATTATTCATTAATCAAGTTCAATTAAAGAAAGAATTATACTTCACAGGTGAAAAAGCTGGTAACTTCCTTGCTACATCTGAAGAATTAGCTTCTGCAGCAAAAGTTATTCTTGAAGCTGCTGAAGGTGGATTCTACATTTCATTCAAAGATAAGAATGGTGCTAAGAAGTATATCGATGTTGATGAATATCAAGCTGGTAAGTTTGGTGTTGCTATAACAGATGCTCCATCATGTGTATATACATGGGATGCAACAGTTATGACATTCAATACTACAAAAGGTGATTCTTACCTAGGATCATACAATCAAAATACTTCAATCTCAAGAAGTGCATTATCATACATTACTGGTGACAATGCTGCTAATATTGATGTAACTCAATATCCTGTTAGATTATATAAAGTAACTGGTGGTGAAGAACCAATCGTTGAACCAGAACCAACAATCGTTTCACAACCTGTTGCTGGTGAAA
>DBWT01000012.1:0-11547 GCA_002309035.1 Caryophanales bacterium UBA1231
TCACCTTCGTCACCATTACAAATAACATATTTTTCATCACCAGGTGAATTGTAAGCAAATTGCCATTTTCTACCTGTTGGGAAGCCACCACCGCCACGGCCACGTAAGCCAGATGCTAATACTTCATCGATAACTTCTTGTTGTGTCATTTTTAATGCTTTAGCTAAGCCTTGGAATGCACCATAACCTAAAGCTTCGTTGATATCTTCAGGATTGATAATGCCACATCCGTGTAAAGCAACTTTTACTTGCTTTTTATAGAATGCCATTTCATCTTGTTTTTGAACTTTTTCTTTAGTTACTGGATCAACATAAAGTAATCTTTCAATAACTTCATGATTTTTGATTGTCTTTTCTAATACTTCTTCAGCATCTTCAGCTTTAATGCCACGATAAAGAATATCATCAGGATAAATCTTAACAAATGGACCTTGGCTACAGAAACCAAAACAACCAACTTTATTAACAGTTACTTGGTCTTGTAATCCCATTTCAATAACTTTTTCTTCAAAAGCTTTTAAAATGTCAGCAGCACCTGTTGCTAAACAACCAGTACCACTACAAACAACGATTGCTCTTTTACCATCAGCACCAGCAAATTTTTTAGATAAGCATTCTGAACAATGTTTAATTTGCTCATTTAATTGTTTTTCATCTTTAATCATTAGTTGGCACCTCCATTACGATATTCTTCAACTAATTCTTGAACTTTTGCAACTGTCATTTTAGGATATACTTTACCATTAATGTTAACAGCAGGAGCAATACTACATGCACCAATACAACGTAGAGCAGATAGAGTAAATAATCCATCAGCTGTTGTTTCGCCTGGTTTAATACCTAGAAGTTCAGAGAATTTGTCGATTATTTGTTGTGAGCCTTTAACATAACAAGCAGTTCCTAGGCACACACCTACAACATATTTTCCTTTTGGATTCAAAGAAAAGAATGAGTAGAATGTAACAACACCATAAATTTCAGCAACAGAAATACCTGTTTCATCAGATACTAATTCTTGAACATCAAGTGGAATATAACCATATTCTTTTTGAATGTCACTAAGAATCATCATCAATGGTGTTTTTTCATTTTTATATCTTGCGATAATTTCTTTGATTTGCTTTACAGCACTTGCACTTAATTGAGCCATCCATAACCTCCATACAATAATATTTTATATAAGTACGTTATATATTATACCAAAAATTAGTTTTTATTGCAAAAGAAATATAAACGATTTTTAAAAAAATAGAGATTCAATTTTGAATCTCTATTCATTAACCAAAATTATATTTACGTATGATTAACCGATGTTTTTCATCGCTTGTTTTTTTAAAAACTAACTTGATTTAGTTCATATAAAACATTCGCGAAAGATGCTTCTTTTGCTAGCTGTATCTACTAGTGTACCCTTTTATAAATGATTACATATCCTAAAAAGTTCAAATCATCATTTTAATTTACATAAATAATACAACAAATATTTATTTACTGAATTCAAAATAATGCGACTTTTGAATAAGAGTTACGACTAATCCTACAAAAATACCAGTTGGAATTGATAATAATAAAATAAATGGCAAATAATAAAATATCGATGCTGTACTCATAATAATCATTGCCATTATTATTTGTCCAACCGCATGCATAGTACTTCCCAAGACACTAATAAAGACAGTGAATCTAAATTTTGTCTTAGCAATTATTTCCATGATTGTAAAGGAAAATAAAGCACCTGAAAGACTCATTAAAAAGGTAACATTAAGAAAAGTTCCAACTAATAAACTAACAATAATTACTCTAAATATAGAAATGATCAATGCTTCATACCACTTGAAATTTAAAATACAAATCAATACCACAATATTTGCCAACCCCAGTTTAACGCCTGGAATAAAGAAGGCAGGAATGAAAGATTCAATATATCCAATTACAATTGCTGAAGCTAAAAGGACGCTTAAAATAACTAATCTTTTAGTTTTCATACAATCACATCCACATTATCATTATGATTTTTTAAGAGGATTTTATAGTGTAAATCCATGCAAATAATCGGTTTGTTGATTGATGATATCCAATTGGTTCTTACACATTCTTTTGTATGACAAGGCGCATCAATTACTCTAATACTGTTGTGTTTATATTCAATTTTAATATATAAATCTTCTTTTAAAACAATAGTTTTAACTGTATTATCACTAACTGAACTTAAATCAATCGTTTCAATAATTTTGTTTTCATACCATATTTCAGCATACAAATCATTATTATTTTGCTTATTCATAACAATCATTATTGTTGTGAAAACAAGTTCTATTAAGACTAAGCCTAAAATAATAAATAATGCAATTTTCTTCTCTTTAGTCATTATACACCTACTTTTGATATGCTAAAACATCATCATGGTATATTAAATATTTTAAATCATATTCTTCACAAAGATTTTCAATATCATCAATTGGCATATTAAAAAATGCTGTGGTTAAGGCATCAATCAATGCCGCATCTCTACCGATTAAATAAATAGTTGAATAAAGATTCTCACATCGACCTGTCTTTGGATTAATAATATGATGATATAAAGCACCATCAATGGTAGCATTTTGTTCATGAATACTTGAACTTCCAATAGCGATGTTTTGAAGATTCAAGATTCTTGTATCATCATATTTCAAGCCCACACGATAATCTTTACCATTTTTTGAGCCAAGTCCAATCGATGAAGTGCCAGCTGATATTAAATAATTGCTGATGCTATTTATAGCCAAATAGTCAATAACTGTTTGTAAAGCATAGCCTTTTGCAATCGCACCTAAATCAATTGTGGCAGAACCATTTATTTTGATTCGATTATCGATAATTTCAATTGATGAATTATTGATATTCTCAAATTCTTCACTAACTCTATCGAGTGAACTTGTGTCTTTCGTTTCAATAATCTCTTTATAGATATCACTTAAATTACCAACAAGAATGTTAAAATAACCATTTGTTAACTGTTGATAATAAAGACTATCCTTTATTAATTTGATAAGCACTTCATCTACTTCAACAAATTCATCGCTATGATTAATTGTATAGACATTATTACAATCTTTCTGATTATAACGATCTGAAAGGTCTGAATATGTTTTGAAAAGACAAACAATGTCATCATAAATAGTATCTGCTTCATCTTTTGGAGCGTCAAAAGAAATAGAAATCGTCGTGTTAAAAGCAATGATGATACCACTTTTATTATATAATGAATTACAACTAAATAGTAAAAAGAATGATAAAAAGAGTGTAACAATCATTATTCCTTTTTTCATAAAACACTTCCTTATATTAATAATATACCATAAAATAAGAAATATTGCCATAGATTAATCTATGACAATATCCTCTATTAGAATTTTACTTTGATTGTTGTACCATTTTCATCTGGATGTGATTCCAAATATTCTTTAATTAATTTGTAATTTGTCTCAGGTTTACCAGGTTTACAACGATTTAAATCATCTACTTCGCCTTTAACGATGGCTTCAGCAAACCCTTGGCATCCCGCAAATCCACAGGCACCACAATTATAATTTGGAAGAAGCTTTTTAACATCTTCAATTCTTGTATCAACTTTAACATAAAACACTTTACTAGCAATTGCTAGAATAACACCAAAACATAAGCCTAATGCACCAAGAATCAGAAAAGACCAAAGAATAGTAATCATTATTTATTTTCCTTTCCTTGATATTCACAAAGCGTGTTTTTACAATGTGAACAATGTTCATTTAATTGTTTTTCACAACCTTTAGGAATAGGTGTTCTTTTATTCATTACATAGGTTGCGAAAAAGATGACAATTAATAATATTAAAACTATTAAAGCAATAATAATATAAAATACTTGATCCATTAGATATTAATCATTCCACTTAAGCCTAAGAATGCTAAACTCATAAGAGCAGCAGTAATTAATGCGATAGGAATACCTTTCATACATTTTGGTAAATTTGATGCCTCTAGGCGTGTTCTAATACAAGAGAATGTAAAGATGATTAGTAAGAAACCAAGTGATGTACCAATAGCATTAGCCATTGCTTGTGAGAAAGTATAAGCCATATCAGTATTTCCTTGAGCTACACCTAAAACTGCACAATTAGTTGTAATTAAAGGTAGATAAACACCAAGTGCTTTATATAAAGATGGTGAATACTTTTTAATTACCATTTCAACAAATTGAACTAGTGATGCAATAACAAGAATAAAGGAAATAGTATCCATAAATGGAATACCGGCTTTTACTAAAACAAAATTATAAAGTGGCCAAGTAATTAAAGTAGCTAAGACAATAACAAATGTAACAGCAAGTCCCATGCCAAACGCAGATGATGTCTTTTTTGAAACACCTAAAAATGGACAAATACCATAGAAACGAGACAATATTACATTATCCATTAAAATACCATTAACAATTGCAAGAATAAAGACAACAATTTTCATTATTTGTCACCTCCTGCACTTACTGTTTGTTTTGCTTTAGCAAGCTTTTCTTGTTTAAGTAAAAACTGCTTTTTATCTTCTTTTCGGTTTTTAATTGCTGCAACCACCGCAAGCACTAAACCTAAAGTCAAGAAGCCACCAGCAGGTAGTGTGAAAAGCGATATAGCATATCGTTTTAATGGAACAAATGATACTTTTGGTAGGAATGGTAAAACAACACCAAATGAGAAACCACCAGTACCCAATAGTTCACGGATAAATGCGATTAAAACAATTGCCATTGTATAACCAATGCCCATACCTAAAGCATCGATCAATGATTCAAATGGATTGTGTTTTGATGCATATGCTTCAGCACGACCAAGAACAATACAGTTAACAACAATAAGTGAAATAAATACACCAAGTGTTGCATATAAATCAGGTAAGAATGCTTGTGATAGCATCTTTACGATTGTTACGAACGTTGCGATAACAACTATATACATTGGTATTTTAACTTCTTCAGGTGTAATTTTACGAAGAAGAGAAATAAAAATGTTAGAACAAATCAATACAAACATGAATAGCAAACCCATTCCAAGGGCAGATTCAATTGATTTTGTTGTCGCAAGCGCCGGACAAGTCCCAAGTAAAGAGACAAACAATGGATTTTCAACAATTATGCCTTTAGTAAAATTTTTCCATGTAGATACTTTTTCACCATCCATTATTCCACCTCCTTATAATTGTCCACAAAATGTTTAAGTGCGGTTTGAACTAATTCTTTAATCAATTTAGCACCATAGGTTGCACCACACTTCACATCAATGCCTTCAATTAATGAATTATCTAGACCATCTTTTTGATAATTTGTTGTCAAATGTTCATCAACTGTCGATGCAAAGCTTTCAGTATTTTCAATAAATACAACATTTTTCGTTGTGCCATTAGGATTAACGCCAACTAATAATGTGATTTTACCATATGCATTTTTACCACTAACTTTGTAAACATATCCAATTGTATGATCATCTTTAATAGCTTTAGATACTTTTAAAATCGTTTCATCTTGATAATCTAAAGCAATAAATTCAGCATCTTGATATACTTCTTGAAGTTTCTTTTGTTCAAGTTTTATTTCATTTTCTTTAATTCTAGGTTCAGTGAACATATTCAAGCAAACAATTAATGCACCTGAAAGGCCAGCAACAATCATTAAAGTTATTGCAATCATGAACACTTTTTTAAGACTTAATTTATTTTCCATATAAGCCTCCTAATGTGTTACTAAGACAACAACAATAGCTAAAGCCATGATGATGCCCCAGAACAAAAAGTGTTTCCAAGTGTATTTACTATTACTGAAACGTGGATAATCGATAACAGGTACAAACATATTTGCAATTATTATCGCAAAAGCAACACCTTCAGGATATGCTCCATATAAACGAATAAATGCAGATATTAAACCAATTAAAATACCAAATGTAACTCTTCCCGGTTTAGTAGTAGGACTTGTGATAGGGTCTGTTGCCATGAAGACAGCACCAAATAACAATCCACCAGCTAATGTTTGATAAAGCATATACATAAATGGATTAACGCCTTCAATTTTCAAACCAACGAAAAGCATGATAACCATGAATGATAATATCATCGCAAGCATTGGTCTGAAATCAGCTGATTTACGGATTAATAAATATCCACCACCAATGATGATTGCAATCTTATTAACTTCACCCATTGAACCAGGAATTGTGCCAATAAATAAATTCTTAATTGCTTCCCAAGTAAAGATATTTTGAACAAGTGGTGTTCCACCAGCAAAAATATCAACACTTGAGCCAAGTGAATTAATCGATAAATATTTAAATCCTACACCAAAGCAAATCATTGCGAAAACTCTACCGACAGCTGCAGGATTAAAAATGTTACCACCTAATCCACCAAATACTAATTTACCAACAACAATACCAAATAATGCGCCAACTAAAACAATATACCAACTAACTTCAGCAGGCATAATTAATGCAAAGATAATTGCACTAATTAATGGTGCAGTAATGTTATTGATTGTCATTTTGCTAAATGTATTTTTGAAGATTGTTTTTAGTGTTCTTCTTTCACCATTATAAGGTTCTTGCATTGTCAAAAGGCAAAAAACAAATTCAGCAAGAAGCATTGTGATAATTGATATTCCTAATACTTTAACTGCTTTAAATTGATATTGGACAATTGCCATTATCGTTACTGGAATTAAAGCAATTAAAACATCAATCATCATTCTCTTAACAGACGAGGCTTTATGAATATGAGGACTATTTTCTTTGATTATTTTCATTACTATCACCTATTTAATCAATTTCTTAGCCTTTCTCATAAATTCTGTCACTGGTATTTTCGAAGTACATGAATATGAACATAATCCACATTCAATACAACGGTTGACATTTAAACGTTTAAGAGATTCTTTATCACCTGCTTTATAAGCATTCATAATATTAACAGGTTGTAAACCGACAGGACAAGAATAAACACATGAAGCGCATCTAACACAAGGTTCTTCTTTTTGTGGAATATGATCTAAAACAATAACTGATGTACATGTTTTAGTAATAATAGCATCATCTCTAACAAGCGATGCTCCCATCATTGGACCACCCATAATAAATACTTTATCAACATCTGGATGAACATAACCACCACATAATTCAATTAATTCTTGAACTGGTGTTCCAACTCTTACTCTAAAGTTTTGAGGAAGTTTAATACCATCACCTGTTAAAGTAAAATGTCTTTTAACAACAGGAAGATTATATTTTATGGCTTTATAAATACCAACCATTGTGGCAACATTAAAGTTCATAATGCCATATTTAGATGGAAGTGTTCCACTCTTAACATTGATGCCTAAGCAACTCTTGATCATAGCAATTTCCCAACCTTGTGGATAATAATTACCTACAGGTTTGACTTCAACTGGAAGATCAGGATATCTTTCCTTAACAGCATTCATAACGTCAATTAAGTCATCATGTTTTTTCTTAATACAAATAAAGGCTTTTTCCGCTTTAAATGCTTGTAAACAATACTTAATACCCATCATAATACGATCAGGCATTTCCATCATTAAACGATAATCACTAGTTAAATAAGGTTCACATTCGATACCATTAATCAAAATGTATTTAATAGGATCTTTTGTTTGAAACTTAATATATGTTGGAAATGAGCTACCACCAAGGCCAACCATTGCACAATCTTTAACGATTTGTGTCATATCATCTTTCGTAAGTTTAGCTATTTCTTCTTCTGTTCTTTCATGAATTGAAGGATCAAAAGTATTTTGCATATCATTTTTGATTTGAATGAAATCAGTTAATTTGCCACTACGATGGAATTTCTTAACAGTTCCAACAATTGTTCCACTAACTGTAGAATGAATTGGTTGTTCAAAAAAACCACCATGACGCATACCAATTACAGTACCAACCTTAACATAATCACCTGGTTTACAATAAACATCAGCTGTTGCACATCTGGCATTGGCGACAGCTATATAAACATATTCAGGATCAACATATCTAATTGTTGGTAAATCTTTTGTTAATTTACGGATATCATCAATTCCTTTAGTTTTCGCAATCATATTAATACTCCGTTTATTTATAATATATAACTATTATAGCAAAAATTACTTATTTTCTCAAATAATCTACTAAATAAAAATCCGCGTCTAAAAGGCGCGGTTTTTCTGCTCGCCTATAAGGCTTAATATTGGCGGCCCCATTTATAGGGCCTTTTCTGCGGCCAATTGCCTTTGACACTATTACTTACCCGTAAACGGGTCCTTGTATTCTTTCAAACTTCGTTTGTCCGAAATTTGATCTTCCATTTCTTGATTGCGAATGTAATTTTCAACAGTCTTCTTATTCAATCCGACTGTTGAAACATAATACCCTTCCGCCCAAAAATTTCTGTTTCCATACTTATATTTCATATTCGAATGTTCCTCAAATATCATCAATGAACTCTTTCCTTTCAAGTATCCCATAAATGAGGAAACAGCCATTTTTGGCGGTATCTTGACAAGCATGTGTATGTGATCGCTCATTGCATGAGCTTCCACTATTTCGACTCCTTTGTATTCACATAATCGTCTTAAATATCTTCCTATATCTGCTCTTAGTTTTCCATATATCGCTTTTCTGCGATATTTTGGACAAAATACTATATGATATTGACAATTCCACTTTGTATGTGATAAACTTGATGTATCATCATTTCTTTTTGACATGATGTATTCTTCTCCTTTCTGTGTTGTTTGGCAATTGGCGTTACCATTATAACACGAAAGGACTTTTTTTTACTTAAATGTATAACTCATTATAATTCTCACCCACAAAGTGGGTGGTTTTTATGCCCCCTACGGACGCATAATAAAAGTCAGCATTGCTGCTGACAATTATTACTAGTTTTATTCAAATAGATCGGATGCTGCCTCTTGTTTAATACCAAATGTTTGATTTGTGTAAGTTATATCAATGAAATAAATACTTTGTTCTCCACCTTTTGTATAGTCAATAGTAACACTTGAAACTCTACCTTCATCAAAAGTGATTATGCATTCCATTGTTTCAAGGCTTAAAACAAATGAACCATCACCGCTGTTATAATTGCATGTATTAATATATGCAGATGAAGTAATTTGTAGAAGATATGTATAAAAAGCTACAGCATCTGGACTATTATGTACAGTTTTGCCTAGATATTCACCATCATAATATTTACAAACAATTAGTTTATCATCATCAACTGAATAAAGTCCATATTCTTCTTTCAAATGATCGCCATCTGCTTCTGTCATATAATAAATATAAGTGTCTTCTTCGTATAGTCTAAACATATAAGAACTTGTTTCAACTACTGCTTCACCATTTATTGTAAAACTAGCTGTACAATCATTATTCATATTATCCAATGAATCTTGTAGATAATAAATTAAATCACTGTCAAATGAGTAATTAGCATAATCAAAATCAGGAAGTTCAATAACAGTTGAATCATAATCGCTGAACTCTACTAAAATGTGATGATCTTTAATATATTCATCATTGTCAGAAGATGTGATAATTTCCATACTAGTCAATTTACCATTTTCAAATACTAATGTTACACTATCAGCATTAACATCATTGTAACTAGTATCAGTATATTCAATAACAGCTGATTTTGTTTTATAATCGAATGATTTAACCAAAGCATCTTCAAAATCAAATTCATAAAGGATATCTAAAACATCTTCCAATTTATCAAATTGGTCTTCTAATTTATCTTCATCAACATATAATAATTGATATTGAGACTCATCTTCATATAATTTAGCTGTTAAGCCAGCATTTTTAATAATATAGTACTTATTACCAGCGTCATCAAAATAATATTCATCATTTAAGAAATCAATCATCATACCCATTTTCATTACAGGTGAACCATTTTGTGATGCAACAAGGTTAAAAGTGAAACTACTACATTCTTTTAAACTGTCTAGATAATCATCAACAAGTTGTTCATATCCGCTTTCTGTCAATGTATTCAAGAAATTTTCATAATTTGGTAAGCGAACATATGTTGATGTGAAGTCACTAAAGAAAACTGAACCTTCTAAGTCTCCATCTTTATCATAGATTGTTACTTCTACGACGTGACCTTCTTCAACTTTGATACAAACTTTATTACCTGATGAAGTAGAAATATAATAATCTGATGCTTCATCATAGCTGAAACTATCAATTCCAACTTTATCTAAAATCTGATCTTTGATAAAGAATATACCAGCATCATCCATAATGTTTTCAGGAGAAGTGAATTTATATTCATATTCACTATTATCTTGTTGGATCATTACTAATGATACATAACTATTAATCACTGCATAAATAGATTTTTCTCTTTCTGTAGTCCAAAGTGCTAAAAATGACATATTACCACTTTCATCATAAGAAACATTAATTTCAAATTTTTGTTCTCTTCCCGTAACAACACGAACTTTTGCACCTGTCTCTTTGTAATTAAGAGCAGCTTTTAATGCGGCCATTCTTTGATCTTCTGGTTCTTTACATTTTTCTTGTGTTGGATCTTCTTCACAACTAATGACAACAGGTTCTTTTTTATCATCATCTTTTTCATTACAAGAACATGCTGTAATAAATAGACCTAATGATAGGATAAATAAAATACTGAATAATCTAATTGCTTTTTTCATAAATTCCTCCATTAGTTATATTTTACCAAAATTTAGTATCTTTTTCAAATCATAAATTAAATTAAAAGCACTATTTAATATTTCTAAATAGTGCTTTTAAGGGAGAAAAATATTTAATTATTTAGTTTTCTTAAAGAATTTTTTGAATTTTTCGAAGATTGAATTAGCTCCTGCTTCATCAGTCTTACTTAATTTAGTGAATAAATCTTTTTGTTCACTTGATAGTTTTGTTGGTGTTACGACATTTACAATAACAAATTGGTTACCAGTTCTACCTGTTGTTGAGTTTTTAATACCTCTACCAGATAGTTTAAACTTAGTGCCTGATTGTGTTCCACTAGGAACTTTCATCGCAACCTTACCTGTTAAAGTTTCAACTTCAATCGTTGAACCTAAAGCTGCTTGGCTAAAAGTAATTGGAAGTGTTAAGTAAATATCATTACCATCTCTTTGGAAGACTTCATGAGGTGTAACTTTAATACCGATGAATAAATCGCCACTTGGTCCACCATTCACACCAACTTCACCTTGGCCAGAAAGACGCAATGTTTGATCATTATCAATACCAGCTGGAATTGTGACACTAATTTTAGCATCTTTCTTAACTTTACCAGTACCTCGACAATCTGGACAAATATGATCGATGATTTTACCTTTACCATGACAATCTGGGCAAGTTGTTCTTGTTTGGATACGTCCAAATAAAGTATTTTGTTCGACTATGACAGTACCAGTACCACTACATCTTTTACAAGTATGAATATCATTTTTACTAGCTGCACCTGTACCAGCACATTTAGTACATTCTTCATATCTTGT
>DBWT01000012.1:11654-13171 GCA_002309035.1 Caryophanales bacterium UBA1231
CCACCAAAGAATGATGAGAAAATATCTTCAAAACCACCAAAGCCACTAAAGCCACTATTGAAACCACTTTGTTGTGAGCCAAATGGATTAGGTTCTTCAGTACCAAATTGATCATAATTACGACGTTTTTCTTCATCACTTAAGCAATCATATGCTTTTTGAACTTCTTTGAATTTTTCTTCAGCATTTGGTTCAGTGCTTATATCTGGATGATACTTTTTGGCTAAAGTACGATATGCCTTTTTGATATCATCTGTTGAGGCATCCTTACTGACGCCTAATATTTCATAATAGTCTCTTTCAGCCATAGAGCATCTCCTTTACAAAATCAATAAATAATAAATTGTATCATCCAGTAATTACTTGATATCTTCGTAATCAGCATTTACTGTATTGTCGTCTTCTTTTTTAGGTTCATCTGATGATGCTTGTTGTTTTGCTTCTTGTTCTTTTTGAACTTTTTGATAAGCTTTAATAGCTACACTTTGAGCTGCTTTTTCAAGTTCATCTTTTGCTTTCTTAATAGCATCAAGATCAGTACCTTTTAGCGCTTCTTCAAGTTTAGTTGTAGCTTCTTCGATGGCTTTCTTTTCATCTTCAGTGACTTCTGCGCCTAAGTCTTCAACTGATTTCTTTGAAGCAAACATTAATTGATCACATTCATTACGTAAATCAGCTTCTTCTTTACGTTTCTTATCAGCTTCAGCATTTTCTTCAGCTTCTTTAACCATACGATCAATTTCAGCTTCTGATAAACCATTGTTATCATTAATTGTGATTGTTTGTGATTTACCTGTACCTAAATCTTTAGCACTTACGTGAACGATACCATTTGCGTCGATATCGAATTTAACTTCGATTTGTGGAACGCCACGAGGAGCAGCAGGAATACCAGTTAATTGGAATTTACCTAATGTCTTGTTGTCAACAGCCATTGGTCTTTCACCTTGTAAAACGTGAATTTCAACACCTGGTTGATTGTCAACAGCAGTTGAGAAGATTTGTGACTTAGTTGTAGGAATAGTTGTATTTCTTTCGATTAGTCTAGTGCAAACACCACCTAATGTTTCAATACCTAATGATAATGGTGTAACGTCTAGTAATAGAACATCTTTAACATCGCCCTTTAAGACACCACCTTGAATTGCTGCACCCATTGCAACTACTTCATCAGGGTTAATACTTCTATTAGGTTCTTTGCCTAGTTCTTTACGTACTAATTCTTGAACAGCAGGAATTCTTGTTGAACCACCAACTAATAATACTTGGTCAAGATCATTTGCTGTTAACTTAGCATCTTTTAATGCTTGACGAACAGCAGTTACTGTTGAGTTAACTAGATTAGCTGTTAATTCATCAAATTTAGCACGTGTAAGTGTTGTTTGTAGGTGAACTGGTTCACCAGCAGAGTTCATTGAAATGAATGGTAAGCTAATTTCTGTCTTTGAAACACCACTTAATTCTTTCTTTGCTTTTTCAGCTGCTTCTCTAACACGATAAGCCGCAACTCTTTGATT
>DBWT01000012.1:13275-35541 GCA_002309035.1 Caryophanales bacterium UBA1231
CCATCAGCAAGTTGTAGAATTGATACGTCGAATGTACCACCACCAAGGTCGTAAACTAAAACTGTTTGTTCTTTATCTTTCTTATCGATACCATAAGCAAGTGCTGCTGCCGTAGGTTCATTGATGATTCTCTTAACATCAAGACCAGCGATTTTACCTGCATCTTTTGTTGCNNNNAAATATGCTGGAACTGTAATAACAGCTTCTGTAACTTTTTCACCTAAATAGCTTTCAGCTGTAGCTTTTAAGTTTTGAAGAATCATTGCTGAAATTTCTTGTGGAGTATAAAGTTTACCTTCGATGTCTACTTTTTCAGATGTACCCATCTTTCTCTTGATTGAAAATACAGTGTTTTTATTAGTTGCTGCTTGTCTTTTAGCATTTTCACCAACACTGATTTCACCATCTTTAAATGCTACAACTGATGGAGTAGTTCTGAAACCTTCTGGATTTTGAATAACTTTAGCTTCGCCACCTTCGATTACCGCAACACATGAATTTGTTGTACCTAAGTCAATACCAATAATTTTGCTCATAAATATATACCTCTTTTCTTTTAATTGCTTTCTTCTTTTGTCTTTGTTACTTTTACTTTACTTGGTCTAATGACACGATCTTTATACATGTAACCATTACGAACAACTTCAATAATGATACCATCTTCATCACCTTCCACTGTTTCAATGGCTTCGTGGAATGCTGGATTAAATTCTTTATTTAAACATTCAATTTTTGTTAAGCCATAGCGATTTAAAATGTCTTTGATTTGTTCATCAATCATCTTGAAGCCCATTAGATATTTCTTTAATTTATCATCATCAACTTCTTTGTTGACTTGTGTATCAAAGATATCAATCATATCTAATAAATCTTCAATGAGATATTGGTTAGCATATTTTCTTTCTTTCAAACGTTCATCAGCCGTTCTCTTTTTGAAATTCTCAAGCTCTGCACGATCTTTAAGCATTTCATTTTGAAGATTTTCAATTTCTTCATCTTTCTTAGAAATCACTTCTTCTAAATGATGAATCTTCTTTTTATATTTATTGTTCTTTTTATCAATTTGTTTTTGTTCTACTTGAACTTTCTCTTCTTTTATTTCATCATTTGAAGAATCGTTAACTTCTTGTTTGATTTCTTCTTTTTCTTCTTCACGATATCTATTGTTTTCCACTTTAATCATCATCTCCTTTATAGTATTCGATTGATATTCTTGACAATATATTCAAGTAATGGAATGATCTTAGAGTATTCCATACGTGTTGGTCCAAGAATCGAGATAGCACCTTTTTCACCAGTTCTTGATGTATAAGGAACTGTAATAACTGTACAATCACGTAAAGCTTTTAATTCATTCTCTTGACCAATACGAACTGTTATACCATCATTATCATAATTGATGACTTTCAAGATTTCACGGTTTTCAATAACATCAAATAATTCTCTAACTTTTTCAATATCTTGGAATTCTGGTTGATGCAAGAAATTGGATTGACCAGAGAAAAGATATTTATCTTTTGTCATTTCTTCAAATGATGCAAGAATAGCGCGTACTAAATCTTCACGATAAGCCAAGAATTCTCTAATATCTTCGCTCTTGATTTGTTCAAGTAATTCAAGATTAATACTGCCAACAAAGGCATTATGTAATATTTCATCTAAAACATTAACAACTTTTTCAACTTCATGAATTGATAATTCATCAGGAACAATAATCTTTTTACTTTCCACATGTCCTGAATCAGTGATTAAAATGATTAATGCATAATGACCTTGTAAACCAATAAATTGAATCTTTTTAATTCTTTCTGATAATGATGCATTACCAAGAACAAGTGATGCATAATTAGTTAGTTGAGAAACTAAGTTCATTGATTCACGAATAGCTTGTTCTCTTGATAAATCATTACGTCTAAAGATTTCATCAACCATTGGAAATGAATAATCTTGATTCTTTTCTTTCATAATTTCTTCAACATAGAAATGATAACCTTTAACTGAAGGAATACGACCTGATGAAGTATGTGTTTTCTCTAAGTAACCTTGTTCTTCAAGTTCAGCCATATCATTTCTTAGGGTTGCGGGTGAAAAATTGAATTCATCCCATGTTGATATTGTTTTTGAGCCAACAGGTTCATTTGTTTTAACATATTCTTCAACAATTGCTTTTAAGATTAGCTTCTGTCTTTTTGATAACATAATGTCCTCCTTTAACTCATACTAGCACTCTTAATGCTTCACTGCTAATATTATACCACAAATTATTAGCACTGTCAATAGTTTAGTGCTAATTATTTTATTTTTTTAAAAAAGATAGCAAGAATTTGATCTTACTATCTAGTTTTGATTATTCTTTTCTTTATTTATATCTAATAATATTGTTGGTCTAATACAAAGTCTTTTATCAATAATGCCTTTTATTTCAATAGTTCCAACTTCGTTTATCGCGTAAACACCAATTGTTGAAGGAGGGTTCTCACAAGAAAGCCAATAGCTGCCTCGATGTTCACTATCCATTTTTGCACCTAAACATAATGCATAATCAGTAACATGAGCCATTTTTAGTTCAGCATTTGGAAATCTAACAATTGAATCTTCTGCAACATACATTTCATAATTAAGAACTGAAACTTTATCATGTAAATAAAATATTTGTGTTGTTTTTCCCGTTTCACTATCAACCCAACTTTCCATTATTTTCATCTGTACAGCTAAAGCATTATATTCATCGCTATTAAATAGGTGACATGTTGTACACCAATTTCTAACTAAAGAATTTCCATAATTAGATGGATGAATTGGAGTTCGTTCAGTTCCAACATATGTTGTGGTTTGTTTTTGTGAAAATTGTGATGGATAAAGTAAATCTTTAGTTATTAAATAAACCAAATTTTCGTTTTCATCAATAGAACCGAATGTATTGCCTTGTGACTTAACGTTATATGATAGTGGAATCCACTTAATTGGTTCTACTCTAAACCAATAGCGTTTATTTTCTTCTATTGGTGTGCCATTAAGAAAACAACTATTTTCATCATATGGCATCCCAATTTGAGGTAGATATTTTACTCCATCAATTATAATAAAAGTATTTAAACCATAAAATTCATTATTTAATCTTTCGATAATCGCCTCATCAGTTTCTAAAGATTGTGGATACTCACCTATTGTATAATATCCATCGCTACCTAAATACATGCTTTTCTTTTCTACTTCCGTATCAAATGAGCACGAAGATAAAAGAAGAAAAAACATTAAAACAAAAACAATACAAATTCTTTTCATATCATTTCCCTCCAAGCTATTTAAGTAATTTCAAAATACAATCACGATGCATTTCTTCACAAATGGTTGATGTATTACCATGTCCTGGATAAATTACAATGTTTTCATCTAAATTGATGATTCTTTTAATTGATTGTTTTAAATCGATAAAAGATGCGGTTGGAAGATCGAATCTTCCATAGCCATCTTGAAATAATGTATCACCTGTAAAAAGTTTGTCATCAATTAGAATACAAATACCACAATTAGTATGCCCTGGTGTATTGATGATTTTTATAACTAAATTATCTAAATTTAAAATGTCATTGTCATGAACAATTCGATAATTAATTTCCCCTAAATTAATTGTATAATTATAACCGAAAAGAGTTGCACAAGATAAATCACTATTTTTAAGCTTCAATATTGCATTTTTATTTAAATAAAGAGTCGCCTTAGTTTTTGTATATAAATCTAATAGTTTATAAAAATGGTCAAAATGAGCATGCGTTAGAAAGATTCCTTGAAGATTTCTTGAGCCTATTAGTTTAATAATATCTCTTACATCATTTGAAGGATCAATCACAATACAAGATTGTTCATCGCCAACAACATAAGTATTAGACAAAAATTTATGTTTACAAATAACATCAACATTAATCATTATCTTGTTTTAGGAAGAGATGCCGCAGCAATCGATTGACCAACACGACGTGTGTATTCATCTGGAACTGTAATCTTAATATTAAATTCTGGGAATTCTTCTTTTAGCACTTGATTTGCTTTTTCAATGATGATATCTCCACCTTCACCACTAGTAACACGTCCTAATAATAATAAATATTTAATGTTATAAAATTCAGCATAATATGGAAGTGTATAACCAAGGTAAGTACCAATAGCTTCATAGATTTCTTTTGCGAGTGGATGATGTTCTTTCATCATTCCTTGAATTACTTTTAATTTTTCAGCAGGAGTTAATCCTTCATCGAAGTGAATGCCACCAGCTTCAGCTAGTTTGATGACGCCATCTTGGCTAAAGTATTTAACACCACAGCCATAATCGCCACTCCATTCATCAACCATTGCTTCTTTATTGAAGTCAACAGGTACAAAGGCAAGTTCACTTAACCAACCATTGATGTTTCCTTCACTATTGATGTATCCTACTGCTTCACTAGTTCCCATCGCAATACCTAAAACGTTGTTGTCTTTTAATTGGATTGCACCAGCAAGAGCCGTAACATCACCATCGTTGCATACTTCAAGTGGTACATCACCAATAGCTTTAGCAGCAACCTTATAAATATTACGAACTTTTGATTCAAATAATTCACGTGGAACTTTTAAGAATAGTGAAGCGACTCTAACTTCATTGTTGATATAAATACCAGCACTAGATACACCAATCGCATCTACTCTTGGCATTTTAGATGCTGCACGTTTGAATGAATCAATAATACCATCTAAATGATATTGTGGATCTTCAGTTACTTTAGGTAACCATACAACTTCTTCTGAATAAATAACTTCTCCATCAACAACAGCAGATACTTTACGGTCACTTCCACCAGCATCAAAACCGATACGGCAACCATCTAGATTACCGCCAACGGAAATAGATGAAGATAATTCTTGTGGCACATCATCGAAATCAACAACAAGGAATTCGAATTCATTGTCATATACTTGAGCCATAAAGTTAACATCGAAGTCTCTTAAAGAACCTTTTTCAAATAGTTTTTTAAGTTCTTGACCAATCTTTTCACTACCACCAAAGTATACTTTAAAGCCACCAACTACCCAAAGAACACTCTTGATTAATCTTTCAAGTAAGATTAGTGTATCATCAAAGCTTTCATCAATTTCCATTTCATAACGATATTTGTAACCATTATTTCTTTCCACAGCAAAAGCTATTTTCTTTCTTGAAACAGAGTTAGCAACTAGTCCTTTATATTCTCTTAATTTTAAAATCATTGGTTCAAATTTTGGATCCAATCTAATAGGAAATCTTAAATTCATTATTAATCACCTCTTATATATATTATACCATAAATCAAAAAATAATGAGTTTATTTGATATTACTTCTTTATTATTGAATAATTCTTTTCTTTATTATATAATAAGATAGTTATAAAAGGTGATCGTATGAATTTAATGAATGATGAGAAGCATTACAATACTTTCAACAATTATTTAAAAAATCGCTTCAAACACAAAGTTTTTAAAGTAAGTCTCAATGCTGGGATGACTTGCCCAAATAGAGATGGGACTAAAGGTGTAGGTGGCTGTATTTATTGTAGTAACAGTTTAAGTGGCGATTTTGCTGGAAAAGTGAGTGATGATTTTAAAACACAATTTAATAGTGTAATGCAAGATGAACACAAAAAATGGAAAGATGCAACTTACATCGCCTATCTTCAAGCGGGAACAAACACTTATAATACAATCGATAATCTTCGTAAAATCTACTATGAAATTATCAATCTCCATCCAAACATTGAAGTTCTTTCTATCGCAACCCGTCCAGATTGTATCGATGAAGATATCGTTAACTTATTAGCTGAAATCAATAATCAAAAGGAAGTTTGGGTTGAATTAGGTCTTCAAACAATTAATGAAGAAACATCAAAGTTAATTAATAGATGTTATACTAATCAAGATTTTGAAAATGCTGTAAAACTCTTAAGCAAAAAGAACATTAAAATCATCGTTCATATTATTAATGGCTTACCTCTAGATACAAAAGATGATATGTTTAATATTATCAAGTATCTTAATCAATTCCCATTGTTCGGTCTAAAGATTCATATGCTACATATTATTAAAGATACAACACTACATATAATGTATGAAAAAGAGCCTTTCCATATTTTATCTTTAAAAGAATATGTCGATATTTGTACAATGCAGCTAAGACTAATGAATCCTGATTTTATCATTCACCGTTTAACAGGTGATGGAAAGAAAGAAGATTTAATCGAACCACTTTGGACGTTAAAGAAATTTGTTGTCTTAAATGAAATCGATAAATTAATGAGAAAAGAAAATATCTATCAAGGTGATTTATATGAAAATAACTGATTTTGTTCATCTCTTAATTAAAAACCACATAAATGAATCTTCAAATGTCATTGATGCTACTTGTGGTAATGGTAATGATACTTTCTTTTTAGCATCTATTTGTAAAAATGGTACGATTGAAGCCTATGATATTCAAAGAGTTGCCATAGAAAAGACAAAAGAAAAATGCCAAGCTTTTTCAAATATTATTTACCATCATGAATCTTTTGATAAAATTAGTCCGCATAATGTTGATTTGGTCTTATTCAATCTAGGATATCTTCCAAATGGTGATAAAACAATTACAACTACTTCATCTATCACTTTAAAAACAGTCAAAAAATTAATTGATGCATATCCAAATAATCCTAATATGTTAATTCTTATTACTGTCTATCCAGGTCATAATGAAGGAAAGCTTGAAAGTGATGCTTTAAATGCTTACTTAAAAGAAGTAGATTCTAAAGAACTTGAAGTAACCAAGATTATTCCATTTAATCAATTAAATTCTCCATATATTTTTATGATAAACAAAAAACACAAGTGCTAACTAAAGCATTTGTGTTTTTATTCTTTTATATATTTTAAATTAGGCATCTTCTTTGTATAATCATTACCGAAGAAATCAGCAGGTTTAAAAGTATTACCTTTGTATTTAAAGTTTTCAAGATTTGTGCAGTTTTCAAATGGTGAATCGATAACTCTTTGAATTGATGCAGGAATTTCAACATTAGTTAAATTTCGACAATTTTCAAAAGCATCAGATTCAATATATTTAACACCATCTTCAATTACTAAATTCTTGATAATCGAATTGTTTTTGAAAGCTTTCTTTGTGATACC
The DNA here is from genome assembly GCA_002309035.1 of Caryophanales bacterium UBA1231. The sequence goes on from DBWT01000012.1 coordinate 20,450, forward strand.
TTCAACTGTTTTACCACTAATAGTGTCTGGAATATATGTTGATTCACGATTACCACTAGTAACATATGCTTTATCAAAAACATAATAGTAATTAACACTTGGATTTTGAATCTTAATTACTACTTCTTTGACAATAAAAGCTGTTGTGAAAGCCAAAACAATTGCACAAGCAATAATCGATAATAGATGCATTCTATTAGTTTTCTTGCCTGGAATATATTTAGCTGCTTGTTTAGCATCAAGTAATTTTCTTAGCTGCATCAAATATTGTTCTTCACTATTGTTTTCTTTGATGACATTAGGTACACGTCCCATCATCATATTTTTGACAAAACTTAAGCCAAAAATAATAAATGAACCAATATATAATAGTAGTGCTAAAATCAATTGAGCAATAGATGCGATTGAAAGAGTCCAAATGGAAATCAATGTTACCACAATAACTGGGAAGATTCTTAAGAAAACACGAATTGTTTCTTTCTTGTAAATCTTTGATTGATATTCCAATACTTGTTTTTCATATTCATCATCTTTAACATAAAGTTCTTCGATATTTTTAAGACAATTAAGGTAATGTTGATAAAGCATTTCTTTGTTTTGTCTTGAAGCATACATGTAAGTTCTTTGAAAGTAATAGCTTTCAAGTGGATTAATGAATAATTTATCCAAGCTATCCAATGATTTAATCTTATGTTTTGAAAGGAATAATAATAGCCATCCTTCATAATTAATTGATGATTTACGAAGCTTACGGTTTAAGTAATCTCTTACTTCATCGAATTGATCATTGTTTAACATTTCCCAAAGTGGTTCATATTCTGCTTCATGAACTTCTTCTTCAACTGAATTATTCAAACCATTTATGACATTGCTAGTTGCATCTTCAACTTGTTCATAAATGAATGTTGGAAGATGTTCGATAGGTAAGCCTTCAACAAATGATTTGTCTTTAACCATAATCGTAATACGATTAGCTGGATTCTTTTGAATTTCTTCGTCTTGATAGTAACTCATCCAAGTATTACGGTACATGATTTCATTCAGTGTTGAAGCTTCGCTTGAGAAAATAACAAGATGTTTGGCCATTGAAAGAACCTTAGTTAATTCAATGATCTTTTCTTTTTCAATCTTTTCTAAATCAACAATTGTAATATTGCATGTTTTACCTTGTTTTTCTAAATCTTCTTTGATTTTAAGTGGACATGGATTAGTACTATCTTTTAAAGAAGTAAGAATTGCTACATCTAAAGGAACTGATTTAATTAGTTCTTTTCTAACTTCTTTTTGGAAGTTATCGATGGCACTTGCTTCTTTTTTGATGATTGATTGAGCATTAGCATCACTTGCATATAATGCTCTTTGATAGTTTTCATTTTCATAGATGCTTTCTTTTAAAACATTCATACATACTAATTCTAGTTGTAAACTATCATTCATGATGTATGTAACACCATATTGGTTTAAGAATTTACCAAAGTATGGGAAGGCATCTTTGACATTTAAATTGAAGTTATTTTTAATTAACTTATCATAAAGATTAAATGCCCTATGGAATTGATAGGTTTGGCTAAATTCAATTGCTTTGTTGATACGATTCAACATGTTTTTATATTGAACAGCTGATACCCTATCACGAGAAACTAAAAAGAAAGGTAGTGGTATCAAACTATCACAAAATGTACAGTGGCCAATTGTTTGGTGTTCAATGATTTCAATCTCATTGCCGCACTTTGGACACAAAAGGACTTTACGTGCTTCGTTTTCCATACATACTCTCCTTTCTTCTTATTTTAGATAAAAAGGCGTTGAATTATAAATACAACGCCATGTTATTTTTTAGAAACTCATGATTGCTGATTCTTTTTCTTTGGCTTTTTTGTCAATTTCAGCAATGTATTTATCTGTTAATTTTTGGACTTCATCAGAATATTGATGTAGAGCATCTTCAGAAATAGAACCATCTTTTTCCATCTTCTTTAATTGTTCAATGGCATCACGACGGATATTACGAATTGCTACTTTGTTTTCTTCAGCCATCTTATGAACTTCTTTAACAAGATCTTTTCTTGTTTGTTCATTTAGAGGTGGAATAGGGATTCTTACGATTTCACCATCATTGTTTGGATTAAATCCTAAATCAGCAACAAGAATAGCTTTTTCAATTTGTTTAACAAGTGATTTGTCGTAAGGTTTAACCGCAATAGTTTGTGGGTCTGGCGCAGAAATTGAAGCTAATTGATAAAGAGGTGTATTTGTACCCCAATATTCAATCATAATGTTATTAAGAATTGCAGGATTAGCTTTACCTGTTCTAACATTGATATATGCTTTTGATAGTGCATCAACACTCTTCTGCATCTTTTCTTCTGTTGTCATTAATAATAGTTCTGGCATTTTATTTCTCCTTTAATTTTCAATAATTGTGCCGATTGCTTCATTTTCAAGGACTTTAACAATATTACCTTTTTTATTCATATCGAAGACAATCGTTTTAATGTTGTTTTCTTTACAAAGGGTTGCTGCCGTTTGATCCATAACTTCAAGTTGTCTTGCGATAAGTTCTTGATAAGTGATTCGATCAAAACGTTTCGCATCTTTATTTGTTCTAGGATCTTTATCATAAACACCATCGGCACCATTTTTAGCCATAAGGATAACTTCAGCGCCAACTTCAGCAGCACGTAATGCAGCAGCCGAATCAGTAGTAAAGAATGGATTTCCAGTACCACCACCAAAAATAACAATTCTTCCTTTTTCTAAATGACTGATAGCTTTTCTTCTAATATATGGTTCAGCAACTCTAGGGATTTCAAGAGAAGTCATTGTTCTTGTTGAAACTCCTAATTTTTCTAAAGCATTTTGTAGGGCCAATGAATTAATAATTGTTCCAAGCATGCCCATGTAGTCAGCATTTGCTCGTTCAATTCCATTTTCAGCCGCATCACGGCCACGCCAAATGTTGCCAGCACCAATAATGATTCCAATTTCATAATGTTGTTTATGAAGTTCAGCAATTTCTTTTGCGATTGCAATGACAGATGAAGCATTAATTGGGTGATCAGTTCCACCCGCAAAAGCTTCACCACTTAATTTAACAATTATTCTTTTCATTGTTTTTGGACCTACTTTTAGTTATTTGCTGCTTTAGCAGCTTGTGCAGCTACTTCAGCTGCGAAATCATCTTGACGTTTTTCCATACCTTCACCAACTTCGAAGCGTACGAATAATGCTACAGATGAATGTTTAGAAGCTAAGTATTGTTCAACAGTCATGCTTGAGTCTTTGACAAATGCTTGATCTAATAGACAAACTTCTTTTAATTGTTTATTAACTTTACCTTCAACGATCTTTTGTAGAGCAGCTTCAGGTTTGCCTTGAAGTTTTTCATCTTGTTTAGCAAGTTCCATTTGAATGTGTGTTTCTTTTTCAAGATAATCAGCTGGAACATCAGCTTTTGCTAAATATAATGGACGCATTGCTGTTACTTGCATACAGATGTCATTTGCAACTTCTACTGAATCACCATTTAGTAATACAACAGTAGCAATTTTACCACCCATATGTTTATAGAAACCGAATACTTGACCATCATTCTTTGAAAGTTTTTGAACTCTTCTTAAGCTAATCTTTTCACCAATTGTTGCAGTCGCATTAACAACTAGTTCTTCGCCGCCATTAGCTAATACTTGTTCAGCTGATTCAGCGTGTAATTTAATACAAAGTTTTCCAACTTCATCTAATAAAGCTAAGAACTTTTCGTTTTTAGCAACGAAGTCAGTTTCTGAATTTAATTCAAATAAGTAAGCATCATTACCATCAAAAGCAGCTTGGCATAAACCTTCAGCAGCGATTCTTCCTGCTTTTTTAGCAGCTTTAGCAATTCCTTTTTCTCTTAACCAGTCTACAGCAGCATCGATATCGCCATTACATTCAGTAAGAGCTTTTTTGCAGTCCATCATGCCGGCACCAGTTTTTTCTCTTAATTCTTTTACTAATTGAGCAGTAATCATATATTTCTCCTTATTTATTTTCTATTAATTATTCAGCTTCTTTTACTTCTTCAGCTGGTTGTTCTTTATTTGCTTCTTCTTGAGGGGCTTCTTCTTTTGGAGCACGAGGTTTACGAGGTTTTTTTGCAGGTTTAGCTTCTTCAGGAGCTTGTTCTGGTTGAGCTTCTTGTGCTTCAGCAGGAGCTGCTTCTTCGTTTTCTTCTTTTGGTAATTGATAAGGTTCTACAGCACCACCGTTACCTTCGATAACAGCATTAGCCATAATACCAACAATTAATCTAACGGCTCTAACGCCATCATCATTACCAGGAATAACAAAGTCAACATCATCTGGATCGCAGTTTGTATCTACTAAACCAAATACAGGGATGTGAAGTTTTCTAGCTTCAGCAACAGCATTGTGTTCAGTTTTAGGGTCAACAACGAATACTGCACCAGGTAAACTAGTCATATCTTTGATACCACCAAAGAATCCTTCAAGTTTAACTTGTTCTTTTTTGATTTCAATAACTTCTTTTTTAGGAAGCATTTCGAAAGTTCCATCTTCTTCCATCTTTTCATAACGATGAAGTTTTGCGATTGACTTTCTAATAGTTTTGAAGTTAGTCATTGTTCCGCCTAACCAACGTTTGTCAACATAGTATTGTTCACAACGTTTAGCTTCTTCTTTAATAATGTCTTGAATTTGTTTACGAGTTCCAACAAATAAAACTGTATTGTTTTGACGAACAATGTCAACTAATGCAGCGTAAGCTTCTTCAAGCTTTTCAGCTGTTTTTTCAAGATTGATAATGTATACACCATTTCTTTCATTGAAAATATACTCTTTCATTTTAGGGTTCCAACGGCGAGTATGATGACCGAAGTGAACGCCTGCCTCTAATAGGTCTTTCATTGTAACTACTGACATTTCTTTTTCCTCCAATTTATTTTGTAGTTTTTAATTGGCCGCCATCGTGATCAACATTCACAAGCAACACGACTGCAAAAGGCTCGTGAACTCCCACTTTGTGTGTATTTTTGCCGTTTATTATTATACCATAATTTACCATATTAAGCAAGTGATTTTATCTATGATTTTTAGGCACAATTATTAAACAAAAAAGATTGGGATTTCCCAATCTTAATTTGCTTCATGTATTAAATCATCAATGATTTCACCAACATTTAATGGCAATTCAATTTCTAATAAGTCTTCATATGATAATTGAATATAAGTATTCATACTGTCTCCATGAATAACCATTAGATGATCATCTTCAAAAGAAAAATTGTATATATCTAGATTAGATGAGCCAAAAGCCATATATTCAACCATTATGCCAACGTTTAATCGATCAAGTTTATATGTTGCATCTTTTCCCATTTCAAGAAGAAATAATAATTCATTTTTAGTATTACCAATTTCATTTTCGGAATCATCATAAATAAATTCTTCCTCATCGCTATTGTAAACAATGCTATATTCTTCATTTATATCAATTGAAACATAGAATTCAATATCTTTATATTCAGGTTTAACAAATAAATCTCTAATTTGTTCTTGTCTAAATAAAGTATAGCCTTCCTCCATATCACGGAAATAGCCTCTACGGTAATCAATTTCTCCTGTTTGATCATCAAATATAGCAACATGTAAATCAAAATCAGTAAGTGCTTCTTTTAAAACATTGATAAAGGAATAATCCAATGTTATATTTTCTTCATCAAATTCAGGAAGCTCAACAACTGAACTATTGTAATTATAGAATGTTGTACTGCCTGGAGCTAAACTCATATCTGGAACATCTTCACCATAAACATAACTTAATTCCACAAGTCTACCGTTTTCAAAAACAATTTTGTATTCACTATATTCAGTGTCATTAACTGTTATATTTTGTGCTTCAATTGTGAAACTCTTTGTTTCTTTATCATATGATTTAACTTCGAAATCGCTAAAATCAAAATCTTCTAAAATGTGATCTAAGTAATAAATTAAAAGATCTAAATCAAGATAACTCATTGGTACAACTTTAGCTTGATATGATTCACCATCATCTTCTGAATAAATATCTAGTAAGACATTACACATTACACAATAATAGCTAGTGTCTTCATCTTCATCGTAGCCATATGTATTTGCTTCCCTTTGATTATCAATATCAACAATATGTTCAAACCAATTATCCATACCATGCATATCTTGATGTGATTCCATAGTAACACTGGCAATTTCTTCTGCTCTGGCTTCTTCAACAATTTCTTTAAATTTTTTTTCTGTTAAAGAATTTAAGTAATCTTGATAATCAGGAATATTTACTTTTGTTTTTCCAATATTATAAAGTTTAAATGTTGTAGTTGTTCCTGCTGTTTCATCTTTAGCTTCAATGAAGACAACATATTCACCTTCAATTTTCACAACGATTGTCATTCTACCAGGTCCGCCTGCTGGAGATGCACTTTCGATTGTTGCTTCAAATTGATTCTTTTCTCTATTGTATGTAAATTTATCAATGTTTTCAATAATTTGTTGGATTAGAGGTGCATTGAATAATTCAGAATAAGATTCTAAGATATCATTTAAAGTTAAATCGTCAAAACTAAGTTCATTTCCGATTTCTGAAATTCCTAATGCATTTTCGCCATCAAAAACAACGTAATATTTATACCCACTATAAGGGCGTGTTTCTCTTGATGATCGGAATTCAGCTAAATCAGCACCATTTAATTTGACATCATATTTAACAACATTAGTCATTTCTCTACCATTAGCATCTGTTCCATAATCGATAGTCGCATTAGTTGGTAATTGTAATGCTTTTAGTAAATCAGCAGTTGTAGGGTCAATAATTTCTGGCTCATCACCATCACTATCTTTTCTACAAGAACAAGAAGTTAATGTGAAAGCCATCACAAATATTAATGCTATTATAAATATAAATCTTTTTTTCATGTTTTTTTCTCCTGTTAATCTAATAATGAATTGATACCAGCTTGGACATCTGCTGGAAGATTTAATGGATATGTAATTAGTGAAATTGTAATAGATGTGTTCATTGAAGGCATTTCAAATGTAAATAACTTACCATGATCAAATGATATGTAGAACTCATGATAATCATTTCCATCATAACCTGACACCTTAAGGCAATCATAATCAGAGTCGTACTCAACATCATCTACTAACAATAGATCCATTACATCACAAATGAGTTTTGTGTTTCGTTCGTACAAATGAAGTTTATCACTATATGAATATGGACCTTCAACAGCATCACTTGACCAAGTATATTCATTTTTGCCATCAATCAATCCAAAGACAACTCCTACAATTTCAGTTTCAGCTGCATCTTCAGATTGAATGATTCTATATAATGTATGATGTTTATACTCTCTAACATAAATGCTACGGAAAATATAATTACTTTCTTCATCAATACCTATTAAATTAATATCGCAATTTGCTAAATCTGATTTGACTGAATTAATAAATCTTTCAGTAAAATTGTAAGTTGTAGTATCATATAATGGAAGATTAACTTCTGTTTGATCATAATCATACCAAGTATATTCTTGTGTAAGACCATTTGTTAAATCAGTTGGGTTATCTACTACATATGATATTTTTTTAATGCGTCCATTTTCAACTTCTAAAACAAAATCAATACAATTAGTATCACTAATAGTAAAACTTTCAGCTGTTACCACAAAGCTATCAGTCAAATAATCATATGATTCAACTTCTAGATTGCTGAATGCTAAATTAGCACTAAGCATCTCAATCATATTATTATACATTTCCATAATCATGTCATATTCTGATACAGGAACTATCGAAGTTGTAATAACACCAGCAGCATTTTCTACAAGGAATGCTAGATCATCTTGCATCGTATAATAACTTGCAGATTCTTCTTCACCAATATTAAAGAAAGAAATATCACCCGTTTCAAAATCAACTTTGAATGATTCAGCAAGATAAAGATTATCATCTTTATACCATTTCCAATCGAATGAGATAGTACTAATTGAATCATTGTATATTGAAGTCATGTACTCATTAAATTTGTTTTCTGAAAGAGTAGTTAAATATTCCATAAAGTCTGGATAATTAACAACAGTTTTAGAAATATCTGATAATTCTAAAATAACAGTTGATGAACTTTCATTACCAACAATTTTAATAAAGACAGGATATCCATTTTCAATTTTAACTGTTACTTGATAAGGTACTTCAACAAGTGCTTCTTCAACTAAAACAGTAGCTTCAAATTGACCTTTTTCTTTATTGTAAGTAAATTCATTTAAATGTTCATTGATGATTGCTAAAAAGTCTGAATCCATAATAGACTTGCAACTATCAATTATTACTTGTTCACTTAATAAATAGTATGATGTATTATCACTATCAGTTACTATAAGAATTGATACTCCATCACTTAAAACATAATATGACCACTCATCACTATCTAAATCGCCTCCTTCTTGTTGTGCAGCTGCGAAAGATGTTAATGTGTTGCCTTTAAATTGTGCATCATATTTAATAATCATATAACTTTCCATGTTTTCAAATGATGTAACGTGTAATGTTGCATTGCTAGGCATCACAACAGTTGACAATTTAAGTTCTTCTTCGCCTGCTGAATCTTTTTCATTACCTTTATCATTACATGAACAAGATGCCAAAACAAATAATGTGGCGAAAATAAAAATAAACATTAATAAAAATCGTTTTTTCATTTTCTTCTCCTTCTTTTTTTTACAATTAATTTTACTACATTTTATTTATTATTTCATTTAAAACATTAATATTTAATTTATGAGCTAATCTAATAACTTATTATTTTAATATTTTGTCTTTTAGATATTTAGGATAAATAACAATTAAAACCTTTTTATTATTTATTCTACTTTTTTCTCTAAATGATTATTTCCTAACTAGTGTAGCAAATGAAAGACCTTGTCTTTCTTCTTCAATGTCGATAATTACAAATCCATGACTCTTGTAAAAGTCAAGATTTTGCTTTTCTTCATTGATTGTATCGGCATACCACTCTTTAACATCGTTATGCAATTTAAAGAATTCTTCGATAGCAAGTGAGCCAATACCGATGCCTTCATATTCAGGTAAAACATATAATTGAGCAATCTTCCAAGCGTTAGATTCATCTAAAGCAAAAGCAAAGATAGCACCTACAAGCTTACCATTATAAATGATTTTTTGATAATCACCAAAGCGATATTTAATATTAAATTCGATACGGTGAAGTGTCATATAATATGGATTAGTATCAAACTTACCATACTTATCGATGTATGATTTGAATGATTCTTTCTGCATTGCTAATAGTTCATGAGCATCTTTGACTTTGGCTTTTTCAAGTTCAACATTAGCGTTTGTACTACCAATACCGCCTACTCTTTTAGCTTTTGTATTATCATTATCAGTTAAAAGATAAGGTAAAAAGATACCTTGTGCTATTCCTTCACCCGCATTTATTGTGATAATATCAGGGCCTGTATTCTTGATACTGATTAAAATATGACCTTCATTATCGATGTTATCAACATAGTCTTTATCGATAATACCTGTACCATTTTTTAAAACTATATTCTTTTTTATACCTAAACTACTACGAATAAAGATTGCTAAAAACTCTCCTTCATTCATATAAGCCTTGATACCTGTAGGTACTAAAAATGAATCATTTGGTTCTAAAACAATCGTGATTGGTGAAAAGAAATCATAGCCAGCACTTTGTTTTGTTTTTCTTATTGGGAGTTTGATTGCATCATAAATTCTTTTTGTAATCTCAAGTGGGTAATTATCAAAACATTTATGAAAAGTATTTATACTAACTTTTTCAAACTTTCTTGCCATCTTTATTCTCCTTTACTTGTCTTGGATGATGTTCCATATATGCTTTCATTGTTTGTTCCATAGAAACATGTGTATATATTTGCGTTGTTGATAAATTAACATGACCTAACATTTCTTGAACACTTCTTAAATCAGCACCACCATCTAGAAGGTGGGTTGCGAAAGTATGTCTTAACATGTGTGGTGAAATCTTAAATGTATCAGCTGTTTTTTCAATAATATTATTGAGGATTACTCTTACACCTCTAGTAGTTAAGCCAGTGCCATTTTTATTAAGTAAGAACTCTTTTGGTTTTTCTTTTTCTTTATTTAATAAAAGAAGGGCTGGACGACCTACCGTATTGAATAAATCAATAGCTTCTTTGGCTTTATCGCTCATTGGCACGTAGCGCTCTTTAGCGCCTTTACCAAAGACTTTAATTAAGTCATTTCCAAAATCAAAGTCTTGATATGTTAATGAACATAATTCACTAACACGTAGTCCTGATCCATACAATAATTCTAAAATAACTAAATCTCTCATACCTAATGGTTTAGTTGTATCGATGGAATCATACATTGCTTTGATTTCTGATTTTTGAAGATAATGTGGTAACACTTTATCTTTTTTTAATGTTTTTGTTTCTTCAAAAGGATTAAAGGTAATCATACCTCTTTCCTTCATTAAACGATAGAATGTTCTAATGCTTGAAATCTTTCGATTGATCGATGTTTTAGCATATTGACTAGATAAGCGTGAAATATAATATCTTGAAACACGATCACTTATTTGTTCCATTGGGGAACCATAACCTTCTTGAACTAAGAATTCATTATAGTCTTTAACATCTTTTAAATAATTAGAAACTGTATATTCTGAATAGTTTCTTTCAACTAGTAAATAATTCTCAAAAACAGTTAAAGCTTTTTCGAAAGAATCATTGTTTGTTTTTTTAGAAACGATAATTGGTTTTTTAATTTGTTTTTTACGCATCAATATCACCAATTTCTTCTATTAAAAGTTTTATTTCATCTAATGCTCTTTTGACTAGTTCTTCTTTTTTGTTTTTCTTTTTGGCATCGATTGAATCAAATAAACCAAAATTAGCATTCATTGGCACAAAGTTACTAACTACAGGATTTGAAACATAAGTAGATAGTGAACCAATAGATGTTTTACTATTTAAATGAAGCAAAGGTTTATTTTGTAATAATCTTGCCATATTGATTCCAGCAATCAAACCAGATGATGCTGATTCAACATAACCTTCAACGCCTGTCATTTGACCAGCAAAAAAGATTTCAGCATTGTTTCTTAAGTTATATCCGTTATTTAAGAGGAGTGGTGAATTCATATAAGTATTACGATGCATTACACCATATCTCACGATTTCAGCATTTTCTAAACCAGGAATAAGTTTTAATAATTGTTGTTGCTCACCAAATTTTAAATGTGTTTGAAAGCCAACTAAATTATACATTGAAGCTTGCGCATCATCTTGTCTTAATTGAACAACAGCATACGGTCTTTTGTTAGTGTTTGGATTCATCAAGCCAACTGGTTTCATTGGTCCAAATGTTAAAGTTTGGGGACCTCTTTTAGCCATTTCTTCAATTGGCATGCATCCTTCAAAGACTTTCATTTCAAATTCCTTTGGTTGAACACTTTCCGCATGAATTAAAAAATCATAGAATTTATCGAACTCTTCTTTTGTCATTGGCGCATTCAAATATGCAGCTTCGCCTTTATCATAGCGCGATGCTAAGAAGACTTTATTCATATCAATTGATTCTTTTAAGACGATAGGTGCAACCGCATCATAAAAATATAGATGTTCACCTACTAATTCTTCAATTTTTTGATGAAGGGCATCACTTGTTAAAGGCCCAGTCGCATAGATTGTTGGTCCTGTTAGTAATTCTGTTACTTCATCATTGACAATTTCAATATTAGGCATGCTTTTTAAAGTCTTTGTGATGTATTCAGAAAAAAGCGTTCTATCAACGGCTAAAGCACCACCTGCTTCGACCTTTGTATGATCAGCTGCTTTCATGATTAAAGAATCAAGAAGACGCATTTCTTCTTTTAAAAGACCAACAGCATTTGTTAAAGCATTACTACGAAGAGAGTTACTACAAATCAGTTCAGCAAAGCCCTCTGTTTGATGGGCACTTGTGTATTTTTTTGGTCTCATTTCATAAAGAACAACATCAAAGCCTCTTTTAGCTAATTGGTATGCTGCTTCGCTTCCAGCAAGACCAGCACCTACAACATTAATCTTCATCTAAATCACCATTCTTAGTTGTAGGATCAATTAAGGCTTGATCGATTTCTTTAAGAAGACGTGTTAATTCTAAGGTATCTTTCTCCCCAAGTTTTTCTCTTATTTGACTAACAATGCCAATTGTTTTATTGTTGTAAATTAAATTAAGAGCATCGTTTGTTAAAACAATATAGCGATTACGTTTATCAATACCTGTTTTTTCTTTTCTTAAGAAACCTTTTTTAACAAGCTTTTTTGTTTGTTTTGTCAAGGCTGGTTTTGATTTACCAAGGTAGTATGCTAAACCGCTTGAAGTAATTGATTTTTCACCAAGGTCATTATCGAAACCTTTTTCAAGAACAGTTAAGAATAGAACATAATCATTTGGTGTCACAATTGTTGATTCATCAAAGATGATTTTGTTTTTAACTTTTAAAAATGATCTTAATAGATCGGTATCTAATTTACTAATCATCTGACAATTGCTCCTGAATGTATTTAATTACTTCTTTTTTGATTTCTTCATCTTTCATCGCATAAGCAATTGTAGCTTTAACATAACCAACATGTGAACCAATATCAAAACGATTACCAACGATTTCTCTCGCATATACTGTTTCCGTTGTAATAGCTTTATCTAAAGCATTCGTTAACTGAATCTCTTGACCAATTTTCCATTTTTGTTGACGAATATATTTAAAGATTGAGTTTCTTAAAATATATCTTCCACAAGCAGCATAAAGTGATGGTGGATTATCTTCTGGTTTTTCAACCATACCATTAAGTTTCATCGAATCATCGATAACTTCATCATAAGAAATAATACCATATTTGGAAGTTTCTTCTTCTTTGACTTTCACAACACCAATATAATATGCTGGGTCTTTTTTATATTTGCGGACTAAATCGCTAATACCATAAAGTTTTTCTTTGCCTTGTTGAATTAAATCATCCCCAAGTAGTACAGCAAAATCATCATTACCAATGTAACGTTTTGCACAAAGGATGGCATGGCCTAAACCTTTAGGCTCTAATTGAACCACAAATTTAATGTTGATTTTATCATTTAATTCTTCAAGTTCAAGTAGTTCTTTGGTTTTCTTATGTAAATCTTCATAGTATGAACTATTGTTATCGAAATAATCTTTAATCCACTTTTGGTTGTTGCTGATTACGATAATAATATCTGTAATACCAGCTTTAACAACTTCTTCAACAATGTAGTGAATTGTTGGTTTGTTGATGATTGGGAAAAGTGTCTTTGTTACAGTTTTTGTTACTGGTAAAAATCTTGTTCCCTTACCAGCAACGGGAATAACAGCTTTTGTAATTTTCTTCATATTTCCTCCTAAATAAAAATGAGTATAATATAATTAACCTAGTTAACTATATTATACTCTTATTTAAATTACAATTCAAATATTATATACTGTTAAAATAAATATTTAATCATTTTTTACCAACATTCAGTAAAATCGCCAAGTTTATATCCAAACTTATACTCAGCTAAGCTAATTGGATAACTACCATCACAATCTGTTAATCTATCGAATGCAGTTGCTTTTCTTAATGATAATGGTAAAATTGTATAATTAACCAATTTAAAAACTTCTATTTTCGTAAGAATTCAATTAAATAAATTGGAAAATAAAATACGTTATTATCGTGTTCAACATTATCACTATAAAAGACATAGCCTTCCTCTAGATGATATGAAGGAACGTTTAAGATATTGTTTAAGGCTCGATGGCGTTTATAGTCTTTACCTGATTTGATTTCTATTGGTAAAACACGACTATTAATTTGTATTAGAAAATCTACTTCACCATATTTTTTATTATTATAATAATATAAATCGTTAAAACCATGACAATAAAGAAGTTGAGCAGCAACACATTCAAAAATAGAACCAAAATTCATATTAATATTTCCATTTAAAATGCTTGCTTTAGATTGAGCACTTAACAATGAATATGTGAAGAGACCAACATCTTGATAAAACAATTTAAAGCAATTTCTATTTGCAGATATCTTCAAAGGAATTATAGGTTCACCTGCAATATATACAGGAATCGTTACCCCTGCTTTATTTAGCCAAGAAAAGCTTAATATTTCATTATCGTTTTTATTATGATTAGGTATATGTGATAAAATAAATTTCTTATTCGGATTATTTAATTCAGTTGGAACCAAATCATAAATGTCTTGAATTTTAAGTTTTTCATTGTCTGATGTGTATTTGATTAAATCTTGCTTAATGAAAAAATCAATAGTCTTATGTGCATTTTCAACCATAGCAAATGAATTATGATCAATAAAAGCAGAAACAGCATCAGGCATTCCTCCAACCAATAAATAGATAGTAAACAAATTCATAAAATGTTTATGAATATAGTCAGGAACTTCTTTTTTATTTATAAAGCATTCTTCAGCAATCTTTATTAATTGTGGATTAACGTTATTAGCCCATAAAAACTCTTCAAAATCTAGTGGATACATTTCAATTGGTAAAACATAACCAACAGGATTAGAAATTATATGATTTAATTCAAAACGTAACAATGAACCAGAGTAAATAATACGGTATTTTTTAGATTCGACAATAAATTTAATTCCCGTCATTGGATCAAAATAATTCTTAAATTCGTTTTTATGTTGATCTAAATATGTATATAATTCTTGAAGTTCATCAATAAAAATACAATCACCATCTTTAATTGTTGTATTTTGAAAAATTGATAAACGCAAAATGAAATCAACACTATCTTTTGCCCTTAATAGCGTTTCGATGGCATCAACATTATTATATAAATTTATATAATAAAAATTAGGAAAATGATTTTCAATAAATTTTTTTATAATATAAGTTTTACCAACTTGACGTGCGCCATACACTAGCAAACCATAATTAGAATTGTACCACTCCATTAATTTGTTTTCTATTTTTCGATTCAAATGAGCCATTCTTTTCACCTC
>DBWT01000012.1:35550-55145 GCA_002309035.1 Caryophanales bacterium UBA1231
TATTTTTAGGAATTTTACAACCAAAAAACATATATTTTTAGGAATTTTACAACCAAAATTTAAACGTTTTTAGGAATTTTACAACTTTTTTTGAAAGTAGAAAAACTAATAAATGTCTTTTTAATAAAAAAAGGAAAGCAATCCGAAGTGGATTGCTTTATCAATTATCCTAAATTATCCGCAAGCGTATTAACAACTGTATCCGTCGCATCTTCACCATATGCCCAAAGCATGATACCCATACCATCGTATTGTTTAGCTAAATTACATTTTTCTTGTAATCCTTTAACACTATCGAAGGTTACAAAGTACTTATCAGTTGGTGAATAAATGTATGAACCAACAAATTTACCATTAGCATTGTATTCATGATACATTGTGAAGTTACCACTATTTAGTAATGTTTGAATACCAGTGTAATAGATTGTTCCACTTGCCCATGAAACTGATTGAAGTGGGATATTATAGCCTGTTACTTGACCTAGTGTAGCCGCAACACCCAAAGCAGGACAAGTTGCACTCATGTCAACGCTACCTGTTACTTTGTATGCTTTACCATAAGCAGCAGCACCAAGAATAATCTTTGATTTATCTAAACCTAATGAAGAATAGTAACCAATACCATATTCACATGAGAATTGATAAGAATAATTGTTAGAAGGAATATGGACATGTGCAACGTGTGATGTTTGTGATGTCTTATTTAAATCATAACTCATCATATTAACGTAATCACAATATTGATTAATTGTGCGATAATCAAAACGATCCACACCCCAATATGTTGGTGGAGTTGCACAAGTTAATAAATAATTTGAACCACCTTCATCTTGATATGCATTCATAGCTTCTCTTAATTCTTTTAATAATGCGTTCATATTGCGGATATCTAGTTCTGTTGTATATCCACTTAAACCTGATGTACCAGGGAATTCCCAGTCAATATCAACACCATCAAGATTGTAAGTAATAAGTGCCTGCATTATTGAATTAACAAATGATTGTCTTAAAGTTGTATCATTACATACTTGAACTAAGTTCTTAAGGGCTGATGCATTAGCACCATCGATAACAAGACTAATTCTAATATTGTTGTTCTTTAGTTTAATAACTTCACTAATATATGAATCATTCAATGAAATTGTTCCATTGATTTGAGGGGTTGCGAAAGCATAATACAAGAAATCAAAACCATCTTTAAACTTATCAGAGAACAATTGATTTGTTGATTTATATCTTTCACTATAAGTCTTATATGATCCAATTGAACCTAATGAGAAGTATGCAGCAAGTGGATGTTCGGCTGTTTCAAATTCAACAGGTAAAATTGTTACTTGTTTTGAATAAGAATGACCATTATAAGTTGCTGTGACAGTCACAGTTTGACGTTTATGTGTTTGATATTGTTTAGATACTGTTAGTAATTCACCATTGATGATGACAAGATTTTCATCACTAACACTCCATACAATATCATCACCATCAAAGCCTAGAGGGATTTGAAGTACATCTTGTGAACCAATTTCATCTTCAATATAGTCTAAAACATCATTGTATATTTTTTGTTCCCACAATGCATATAAAACAACTAAACCATCAATTGAAATATGTGAAGGTTGTGGTTCTAATTCACCATCTTTATACCAACCTAAGAAATTATAGCCATTACGTGATAATTGTGGAAGATCAAATTCACTTTGACATTGATCATAATATGAAACATATTTATTAGGGTTAGTATCAGCCATCAATAATAAATTATTGAATGAATATGAACCAGTAATAATCGATGCATTTAAGTTGATTTCACCATCTTCAAATGAATTAGGATTGATGTTGAATTTCAAACGCATACCTGATGTTAAACCCATACTAACTAAAGAATCATAAGTATGTGTACTATCACCAGAATAAATCAAAATCAAATAATCAAAGTTTTGAGAATGTGATGTACCACTAGGAACTACTTCACTAATGTAATAACCATTACTATCAGATTTAACTAATAGTTTTAACCAATATAAAGAAGCATCTAAAGCAACACCTGGTTTATAAATTCTTGCACCATTGTATTGTGTTACTTCTGAAGTAGCATTTTGCGTATTCATACTATAAATTCTAAATGATGCTAATACTTGTTCAACACTTTCCCAAGCAAGGTAAAGCATCATATCTTGATTAACTGGATCAATCAATTCAACTTTTTGACCTAATTGATTGATGTAATATTTAAGATTGCTACCATTCTTACTATATGGTGCAAGCGGAATACGATATCCTTGATATGATGTAACAGTCTTTTGAAGACCATTGTTGACATAAGTAATTTGATATGGAATGTGTTCCCAAATAGCATAAACTGTTTGTGAAGAATATGCATATCGAATTTCTTCGCCATTTTCGTTTTCCCAACGAACAAAACGATAATTAAGTCTTGATGGAGTCTTTAGATATACATAATCATCTTGATCATTATCTAAATCATTATAGCCTACACCAGGAACATTATCTAACATGTAATGAACGCGTGGACTTCTTTCAATTGTAAACCAAGAATACTTTGAAGTAAGCGTTGCTGATGTAAAGAAGAAAAACTTACAAGTATCAACAAATGAAGCCCATGGTGAATAGAAGAAATCATTACCATGTGGATCATTCTTCGAATAACCTTCATCAGTACGCCAATAACCAAAGAATAATTCTAAGTGATGTAATAGGTCAATATATTTATTGTTTTGATAACACCAACCAACAAATGTTGTTGTAGGTTGACTTTCAAAAGTGCCATTTTCTTCTTTTGTTAAATAGTAAGCACCAAATTTATCACCAAGGCCACCCATTTCATTTCTTCCATAAGCATTCCAAGTTTGACACATATCTAGGAAATCATCAACATTACCAATACCTAATGAAGTTAAATTACATTTTGTATTGTGTACTAAGAAATTATAATAATCAGTAAAGAATGCACGATATAATTGATCTTTAGTTTGATAATTAGCATATCCTAAATTGTAATTAACATGGATTGCTGTTGATTCAGCACTCGTGAATGATAAAGCAATAGGGCCTTCTTTTAATTCTGATAGTGATGAAGCAAAGTAAATAACGTGACCAATATTGATTTGATTGAAATTCATAAAGTTGTAATAATCATTATTACAAACTAATGCATAATCATAATCAGTTAAGATATCACCAATACTACTTAATTTATCAACTACTAATGATACACCTTCTTGTTGTTGTTTTAGTAACAAAACGGTTGAATTTTCATTAGCCATTAAATAAGCAGGTGTATATAATCTTATACCTTCAAAAGCAGCAAAACCTTCTTGCGCTTCAAAATCATTGTATGCACAAACATTAAAACCTGCATTGGCTTTATCAACAAAGAAATCTTTTGAATAACTAATTCCTTGATATCTTGTTGATAAAGTATATTTAGTTTGTGGTCCATGATCATTAGTTTCTTGAACATCTGATATTTCCACACTAGCTCTTAAGCTTACTGTATCTCGATAGTCATGAGCACAATGTAAAATGATATAGTTTTCATTTAAGTATTCACTACTAAACATGTATTCAGCTAGTTCAGGTTTATAGTCATGTTCAAGTTGTGGTAATTCAACAGTTCTTGTGTTTTTATAAGAACTACCTTCATATGTAATACTTGCTTCACATGTTCTTGAACCAATACTATAACAAGTAGCTGGTATTTCTGAAACTGTTGAAACTGAAGCATCTAGTTCCATTGTGTGATAAGGATTGTTATCACAAACAAAGATTGCTTTACAAACAGTTAAATCATCATTCCAATTAAAACCATATAAAACATAGTTATGTCCTGTAGGTTCAGTCTTAATATTAAATGATTCACTATATGTTTTACCATCAACTGTAACCGATGCTAAATAGATAATATAGCCTTCTTTTTCACAATCTAAAGCTTCTTTTTCAACTTTTACTTGACAGCTATATTCTTTTTTATTTGTCGATGATTCAAAGATTGCTATAGCTGTTTTTGTTTCTTCATTAAATTCAATGTGGTTGAACTTATAGGTTGGTTGCCCAAGATCAAATTCACATCCCACAAGAATAAATGAAAAACAAATTACAAAAAATAATAAGATTTTTCTTTTTATTGTTTTCATAATTATTCTGCCATTTTAAATTCTTTAATTTCTTTATTAACTTTTTCAATAAACTCTTTGACACTAATTGTCTTAGATTCCATTTTACCATGAAGACGATAAGTAATAAGATGATTGTCTTTTTCATTATCACCAACAATAATGGTGTATGGTGTTTTCTTTGTTTGGGCTTCACGAATCTTATAATTCATTTTTTCTGAACGATCATCTACTAATACTTTAAAGCCTGCAGCTTTCAATTCTTTTTCTAATTCTTCAGCATATGCTAAATGATATTCATTATTAACTGGAATGATTCTCATTTGAATAGGTGCTAACCATACAGGTAGTAAACCACCATAGTTTTCAAGAATAATACCAATAAAACGTTCTAATGAACCAAAGCAAGCACGGTGAATCATAACAGGTGTTTTCTTGTTACCTTCTTGGTCGATGTAAGTACAATTAAATCTACCAGGTAACTGCATATCTAATTGAACTGTACCACATTGCCAAATACGATTCATTGAATCTCTTAGTTTAAAGTCTAATTTAGGGCCATAGAATGCACCATCACCTGGATTAATCTTGAAATTATGACCAGTCTTTAAACATGCTTCTTTTAAAGCTTCTTCAGCTTCATCCCAAGTTTTGATATCACCAATGTAATTATCAAATGGACGAGTAGATAATTCAATATTATAATTTAAGCCAAAGATTGAATAAATTTCATCATAAATTGAAATGATTTGTTTAACTTCTTCTGCTACTTGGCTTTCCATTAATAATGTATGAGCATCATCTTGTGTAAAGCCACGAACTCTAAATAAACCATTTAAAGCACCACTTGCTTCATATCTATGAACATTACCTAATTCAGCATATCTTAATGGTAGTTCTTTGTATGAATGTAAGCTATTATTGTATACTTGAATAGCCCCTGGACAGTTCATTGGCTTTATCGCATAAGTTCCATCTTCAACTTCAACTGTGAACATATCATCTTTATAATGATCCCAGTGACCTGAAGTTTCCCAAAGTTCACGATTAAGCATGATAGGAGTGTTAATAACAACATAACCTCTTTCACGATGTAATTTAATCCAGAAATCTTCAAGTGTTCTTCTTAGCATATATCCATTAGGTAGCCAGAAAGCAAGACCTGGTCCATATTCAGAGAACATAAATAGTTCTAATTCTTTACCAAGTTTACGATGATCTCTTTTCTTTCTTTCTTCTAAAATTTCAAGATGTTTCTTTAAGCTTTCTTCGTTTAAGAAACATACACCATAAACTCTTTGAAGTTGTTCTCTTTTAGCATCACCTTTAAAGTAAGCGCCACTAACACTTAACAATTTAAAATGCTTTAACCATTTAGTGTTACCAACATGTGGCCCACGGCATAAATCAGTGAAATTGCCTTGTGAATATGTTGTGATAGTTCCTTCTAATTCACTAATTAATTCTGTTTTATATTTATCATTCTTAAAGATTTCAAGTGCTTCTTCTTTTGATACTTCTTTTCTTTCAATAGCTTCAGCTGCATCAGCATGACGTTTCATGACTTTTTCGATTTTTTGTAAGTCTTCATCGTTAAGCTTAACATCGCCTAAATCCATATCATAATAGAAACCTTCTTCGATTGTTGGACCAACACCAAATAAAGCATTAGGATATAATTCTTTAACAGCTTCAGCAAGTAAGTGTGCACATGAATGGTTGATATATTTAAATAACACTTCTTCAGCATTTTCATCGCTTGTTGTTAAAAACTTAATGCTTCCATCTTCAACAATTGGTGTAGCTAAATCATAAACAACATCATTCAATGAATATAGTAATGTCTTTTTAGCAAGACCTTCACTTATTGATTTAACAACATCTAATCCTTTAATTCCTTTTTCAAATTCCTTGACGTTTCCATCAGGAAAAACTAATTTGACCATAATAACCTCCTAAAATAAAAAATCCCTACTTAAAAAACTTAAGTAAGGACGAATTTTGTTCGTGGTACCACCTTAATTTAAACAACAATAATTGTTGTTCCTCATTATTCTTTTAACGCAAGAAAGACGGTAGCCAATTTCTTAGCACAGTTCATAGGTAGTAATTATTTATGCTATCATGACTTTTTTCACTATCAAGTCTCACTAAAATGTAGTTCATAAATAACCATGTCCTAATCATCACTTTTATTATACATTATTATTATACAATAGAATGATGAAAAAGTCAACAATTAAATTTCTATTTGCTTAAAAAAGACCTTCCTAGATTAACTAGAAAGGTTTTTTGTGATAATAATTATTTTCTATGATTGTCACCTTTTAACTCAATGTCTTTACAAAGTGTTCTAATCCTTTCAATAATACGTTTTGCTTTTAAAGCATCAGTATCTTTATTGCTTAAAGCAAAATGACTACTTAATTCATCAAGTGATAAATTAGATGATACAAAAAGAGGTTTTTTATTAACCATTCGATGTTGTAAAACAGGAAGTAATATTTCATCTCTTACGAATTGTGAATTAGCATCACCACCTAAATCATCGATGAATAGGAATTCGATTGATTTTAGATCATCAATGATATCTTCAACACCACCTGTTGTAATCATTGATTTAATGATTCTAGCAAAATCAGGATAATAAACAAAGATTACTTTATGACCTTTTTTAGCAAGTTCACAAGCAACATATTGTAAAATATATGATTTACCTGTGCCATATTTACCATAAAGGTATAGGCCTTTATCAAAATCATTATCCTGTTTTGAACTATCTAAATTATTTAAATAATTCTTAATATAAGTTAAGACTTCATGACGTCTTGGATCTTTAAATTCGATTTCACCATTTTGATCAAGCGATGAAGATAAGAAAGTAATATTGTCTAAATAATTGTTAACACTATATTGACACTTTTCATAATCTAAATCGATGTATTGACCATCTTTCACAAGAATAGGCTTTAAGTATTTTCTTTCTTGTGTACAATGACCTTTACAATCACGACATTTTTTAATGTTGAAATAATAATTAAAGAAATTACTTAGATATGCTTCAAATTCTTGATTTGTGACTTTATTTTGGTTGATGAAGTTTTGAATGTCTTCATCTTGTAACATTTGGTTGATAACTTGTCTTTCTTCCATATTTTACCTACTTTTTAAAGAACTCTTCTAATTCTTCGATTGAAGCTAGTTCTATTTCTTTTTCTTCTTGTTTTTGTTTATTAACTTCTTCAACATATTCATTGTACCAATCAGCAACAGGTTTTGCTTTTTGACTACCTTTTGGTGTAGTAACTTCACTAAGGGCTTTTTCTGTTGTTGTGATACCTTTTCTAATCCAAGTATTGATAATCTTTAAGAAATAATTATATGCTGGAATTTCCCCATTTTTATTGTCTAAAACATAAATAATTAAGACATTTAAAACACCTAAGGAAATATTAGTATCAACTAATAAGCGATCAAACATTTCAATTTCTGAAGATGTTAAATTTGTATGATATTTATTTTGAACAATATCTAATGGTCTTGTATTATTTAAAGTATTAATTAAAACTGATGAATTTTCTTTTTCAATATTTAATTTAACTAATTTGATTTCTGTTTTATATTGTTTTTTACATTCAGTTCTTAAAACATCATAATCGACTTTACCATCTTTAATACTATATTTAACAGCTGTAATTAATTCATCATCTTTTAAATCAAACATCCAAGCTAAACGATTCAATTGATTGTAGAACTCAACGCTTTTTAATTGTTCTTCATCGATGTTAGTTGATGATAAAACTAAAACAACATATTCATAATCAAAGTGATTGTTGTTCACATTGATTTTAACTTTATTGTCTTGCCATAGAGATTGGTAAGTTGATGATGTTGTGAATACTTCATCAATTGGTGATGTAATGTCCATAAAAGAATTCAAATCTTCTTTATGAACAATATATTCTTTAATTAAATTATCGAAGTCATCACTTTCAAGTTTAGCTTTTAAAAGATCAGTATAAAGCATATTGCTGAAGAATTCATAAGGTGTTGGTAAATTATTGATAACAATAATATAATAGTTATCATCACCTGTTTTAAGATATGTCTTAATTAAGCCAAAAGCTTCAAGTTCAATACGAGCATTTAAGATTTGATCGATATCTTTCGTATTAATCTTTTTCATTAAAGAAGATATTGTCATATCTTTACTTTCAAGTAATCCTGGATTAACAAGTGAATATAGGGCTAAATAAAATGAATAAGTAAAAGGATCTAAGATTGGTTGAAAACATTTAGAAATAAAGTTTTGATTAAAGGTTGATAAAGGACGATCTAAATAAATAACTAAATGATCATTTTTAGTTAGCTTATACATTATTTAGTGCGCTCCATTCTTTTATCTAATTCACTATAGATTTTTTCAATCATTTTATATCCTCTGCCATTAGGAAAAAGATATGTTGAATTAACTTTAAAGTCAATGCCTTGACGATAATATGATTCTGAATAAATATCAGCAATTACTTCAATTTGGGCTTTATAGAAATGAAATTCTTGATATTCCACAATTTCTTCAAGTAGTTCAAAACCTAATTCATGCATAACATATTTAAGTTCATTACCTGCTTTACTGAAATCAGCACGGTAATACTTTGTTTTTAAGACATCATCGCTATGAGCATCATGCGTTTCAAAATCATTGCTGAAAAAATACTTAAATTTCATCTTGCACCTCCCTTAATAAATCAATCAATTGTTTATCTAAATCATCAATACCTAAATCATTATTCACAACAATAACAGGAATGTTTAATCTTGTCATTTCTTTTTTTCTTGCTTTATTGATGTCTTGGGAAATCAACATAAGAGCTTCTTCTTTTGTCATTTGATCTCTACTAGTTAAACGATTCAACCAAACATCATTCGATAATTCAATATTAATTACTTTATCACATAAAATAACTAAATCAGATTCAACAAGAAGCGGAGCAGAAATAAAGACAACTTTGTTCTTTTTCTTGTTGTAATCGATTTTATTTAAACGGTTCATTACTTCATCAATTACTAATGGATGAATTAATTGTTCCATTTGTTTTTTAATAAGTTCATCTTCAAAGATTTTATCTCTTAATTTTCTTTTGTCTAGTGTATTATCTACAAAAGCATCAGGATAAATCTTTTGAATTTCTTTAAATAATCCTTTACTTTGAGGATTATTTTCATCTAATAATTCACGATTGATTTCATCACAATCGATAACATTATAACCTTTGTCTTTTAAAAGATTGGTTAGTGTTGTCTTTCCAACAGCAATCCCTCCCGTTACGCCAAAGACTTTGTATGGATATTTCATCTTTTGGCATTTAGGACAGAAATATGTACCTCTTCCACCAACCGTAATCTTCTTGATTTTACTGTGGCATTTAGCACATTCCTCTAAAGTATGAACATTTAAGTGTTGTTGGAAACGTCCAGAAACACCTAGGCTTGAGGTATAACTTCTAATTGTTGTGCCACCATCTTCGATTGCTTGATCAAGAATTTCCTTAGTTGCTTTAACGATTTCTCTTAAATCACTAATCGAAAGGCGTGAAGCATTAGTTAAAGGATGTAATCCTACTTTAAAAAGAATTTCATCAGCATAAATATTGCCAATTCCCGCAATAAATGTTTGATCTAAAAGAAGTGTCTTAATAGGAACTTTAGACATCATCATTTTATTGTATAATTTTGCATAATTGATGTTGTCACTATTTCCATCAGGACCTAATTTACTTAATTCTTTTAAAGCTAAGATATCATCCATCTTTGTTGAAGTTACTAAATAAAAACGTCCAAACTTTCTTGTATCGTGATATCTTAAAACAATGCCATCATCAAAGACAAATTCAATGTGCTCATGCTTTTCAAGGGGAGCACTCTTTTCTTTGATATAGAATTTACCTTCCATGCGAAGGTGCGTAACAAATGATACGTTATCTAAAATAAAGATTAAATATTTACCAATACGATTGATCTTTTGAAATGTTTCACCTTTTAGTTTGTTGATGAATTCATTTGGTAAGACATTATCAATCAATTTATCATAATAAACATTGATATCATGAATCTTCTTATTGATTATTTGTGATTCTAAAACACGTCTGACTGTTTCTACTTCTGGAAGTTCTGGCATAATGTCACCTATTTTGATTATATATCCTATATTTTAATATATTATATCATATATTGAAAAATAATTAAATAAAAAGACAAAAGCACTTCGTAATGAAGTGCTTTAATTGAGATGTTTTCTCATGCTTAACCAAATTAAGCATTTATATCATATACTACTTGTCGAACTTCCGCCATTGCTGGTTTATAGAATGATGGATTTTCAACTAGTAATATAGAGTTAATTTCATAAGTAGCATCATTGATTGTGAAATAGAAACTAATTCTATTGACTTCTTTTTCTCTTAGAACATCTGTTAAATTATAGAATATTGTATTACGTCCTTTGACATTAGCAAGATTAGATTCAATAGTTGTTGTACCTACTTGTAATGTGCCTAATGAATCAAGATATTCATAATAAACATGACATTCAATAATTGATTCATAGTTATATGGAATATCCATAACGATACCAGATGAATCTTTGATTTGGACAGCAAGTGCAAATGTTTTACCATTATGTCTTACGTCACCAACGATTGATTGATATGAACGGTATGTAACTGTATATCCATCAGCACCTAATGTACCTGATTCACTGCCTGGAACTTTATTAACTTTAAAGAAGTCTCCATTGAAATAATCATCAGTTGTTACTTCATATTTAATACCAGATAATCTTGAAACATAATTGATTTCTTTTAAGAAAATTGTATTTAATGATGTATTGACAATTCTGAACTTATTAAATCTTTCTGGGAAGACAACAGTATATTCTTTATAGTCGACATCATCGACATAAATTGTACTTACAAGTTCCCAATCAGTAGAACTGCCTAATGCACCATAGACTTCAACAGTACCAGTATTATAACCCATTACTAAGTCAATTTCTAATAAGTGACTTGAGAAATTAGAAGAAATAATTTCACCTCTAGTACCTTGTACGGCATCATCAAATAATTTGATATAGCCTAAATCATCATTGATGTAACAATTATGATAAGTTAAATCTAAGAAAGCATAATCTTGAATATCATAGAATTTATAATAATCTCTTTCACTACCACCAAGTGTTCCGTGTTCATTTGTCACAATCGTCTTTCTTGATGGAACTACTGTATAATATGCGGTTTGAAGTGCTGTTTCATCACTAACAGTAGATTGTAAAACGTGAGAGTAGTTTTCTTGTAGATCATGAATGTTGAAGTTACCTGTCTTTCTTTCACCTTCAAGATACTTGTATTCACCAGGATTTTCAGGATCAGGTTCAACATAACCAACGTTCATAACACAGTTCCAAACATCACGTTCTGTAACTTGTTCTGGAATGTCACGCAATTCATAACCATCTGGCAAGTCATCATAACCATTTGGTGGTGTAACAATAATATAGTATACTTCTGAAACACTATTGTCACTGCCAATCATATCTTGGAATGTGTAGTTAGCACTTTCTGGATAATCTTCATAATAATTCCATTTCTTGAAATCGTTCAAATGGAATTGATATTTATTGGCAGCTTCATCAGCAGCTGTAATTTTATAAGTACCAACCGTTGTGAAATCAGGTGTTTCAGTAGATGTTATGAATCTTGAATAGAATACTTCAATTGTCGTATCTTTTATCAAGCCTTTTGGAACTTGAACAAAACTATCGGCATCGCTATCATATTGATTGATGAAGAATTCAAACATTAAATCCATATTCTTACTCAAATTGTTGTTCGAGAAAATATATGATTTAGAGTCAGCATCTAAATTGTAGTGGTTAACAACATATTTAAATGTGAAGACACCATCTTGTGGAACTATTTCATCAAGAATAGATGCGGTATTACGTCCGACAATAATATGTGAATTAGATACGGAAGTAGTTATAATAACATAACCTGTAATATTACTCTTCTTAATATGGTAAATCTCAGAATTGTTATTGTAATAATCAATTTCAATTGGTTCAATAACATATTCATGATTGATTTCTTTAGCAGAGTATGCCGCTACATTAACATCACCGATGAAGTCATCATCTTTAGAAACAGTGAACATATAACCATTATTGTTATTTAATGGAATAAGGATTGTATTTGTTACACGTCCATTATCATCATATTGATACATAAAGTCACTGTTAAATGCTGGATGAATGTGTGTTCCTGGTGCTTCAACAAGTTCAATTAAGAAACTCCATCTTGCGTAGAACACAAATGATGAGTTAATTGGAATATCTTGTTCAGCACTTAGGATATCTTCAAAACTTGATGTATAACTTATAACGTTGTTCGCATTGTTAATTAAATACCAACCTGTAAAGATATAACCAGTTAAAGTATCTAAAACAGCTTCTTTTAAATTATTGATTTGTGTTTGTTTTGCACTATCAAAGTATTCTTTAAAATTAGTACCTTTGATTACACTGTAAGATAGTGATTGAACACCACCATTAGCAACATAATCATAAGCAAAGTCAACACATTGTAAATCAAATGTAATGATAAACATTTGATAGAAAACAACATCGATATCGATATCACCATCGATGATTTCCCCAGGAATAGCTAAACGATAGAAACGTTGTGATAATTCTGGTAAATGTTCATCATTGAATTCATTACCACTTGAATCTCTCAACCATCCACCATCAGGATAACTTAAGATATCATCTAAATCATATTCAGTATCACCAATTGTAACTAATAATCTTGAAATACTACCACAATAACCACTTTGAATTGTCAAGTCAACAATGTATGGTGTTTTACTTGTTGTATTTGCAAGACCAACAATATCAGCACCTTCAGATGAGTATGTTACACTAAATCTTTCAGCGAAATTATAGTAAACAGATTTCTTTTGTGTTGGATCTTCATTAAGAACAACATCGATGTAGTAATCACTATTTAAACTACCACTTGAAACAGAAACGAATTCACCAGATGCATTCATTGTACCTGTTGCAGCTGTAATTAGATTATAAGTAACTAAACTTGTATTCATTTCTGATAAATATTCATGACGCTTAAAGATATAATAAGTCTTTGATGTATTAGATAAAGTATCTTCAGTTAATACATATTCACCATCAATTAATTCATAGAACTTCGTATAACCGATTGCACCACGAGTAAGAGCTTGTTGTGTAACAAAATGATATTCTTCAACCGCATAAGGTAAATCATTTACTCTTGTGAAGATTGGAATAAGTTTTGTTGTTGAACCATATGAAATCATATATGGATTTGATGCTTCACCTAATTTATCTGCTTTTTGATAATTTAGTGGAGGCGTATAAGTTGCATATGTAACTCTTTCTAAAACTCTTCTGTTAGGGTTAATAACAAAACGATAACAGTATGGAGCATAGTTAGATGTACTACCAATAGTAAATGCTAAATAGAATGTTGTAGTATCCTCTATTTCAACATTAGGTTTAAATGTAAAGACATATTCACGTACTGCTGAAACAGTATTAACACTATTTTCAAATGAATATGAACCTATTATAGAATTAAATGTGAAAGGTGTTCCATGAATATCAACAAATGATTCATAAAGAATAGCATCTGCTTCATCTAATTCGAAACGAATAACGATATCAGGAATATCATCACGGACATTTACCGTAATAATACGATTAACAGATACACCAGATGACAATAATGGTAAGATAAAGACTGAACCATCAACATAATAACCTTGTGAACCACTAGGGACTATTGTTTCTGTACCAGCATTAAAGATATTGAATGATCCACTTGAAGATGATCCACCAGTAGGTATATAGCGATATGAATTGACTTCTTGGATAATCTCTACTTCATAAGTAACATTGACTGTTGAAATACTAACATCGTCATCACTTGAATCGTTAATAATTTGGAAATATTTTTGACTACTTAATAAGAATGATGTGTAATTAGATAAATCAACAGAAATTAATGAAGAACTGTAATCAACATATTCACTATCTATTAATGCCCAATTGCTTGAATCAGTTGAATAATAGAATTCAAGATTACTTGTTGAACCATTATATAAATCAGTACCTGTAATATTAATTGTTGCACTATTTAGATAATTACTAATTAATTGATTAGTTGTAATATCTGTCTTAATACCAGTGAAGTTTTCAGCACCATTGCTGTCTCTTGTCGTTTCAATTAAGAATAAAGTATCATTATCATTCTTATCAATATTAATTTCGATATTACCTTCTAAGCCATCCCATTCATGTGTTAGTTGTCTATCAACAGTATAGTAACGGTGAATTTTGGCTTTCGTGTTACCTCCTGAGTCAAAATCAGGACGAACTGCACGATAATAATAATATGTCGTTAAACCTTCTGTACTTGAACCACAATATTCAAAATCGGTCCAAGTTTGTGTACCTCTTTGGTTAAATGAATAATAATATGTATTTGCTGTCGTCTTCAAATAAATATATCTACCAGATGGAGTTGTTGTTGAAGAAGGGAAAGTCGTTGCTGAATCACTCAAGTCATACATTACTGATGATGAAACACCTGAAGGAGCTGGAAGTATTTGTCCAGGACCACCAGCGGTTTCATTATAACCTAAGTTTTCATAATCATTGTTTTGAATTTCATCATATGGATAAATCTTATTCTTGAAATATGTTTTACCCGTAACTGGATCAGTCTTAAATTCATATTCATTATAGTTAATAGGATATGAAATACTAGGATTAGACAAGCTTCCAGCATAACTCGATATACCATTATAAACAATAATTGTACCCAGGATAAACCATCCATCAGCGTTCAATTCTTCTAAGTCTTGATAAGTACCACCACGGGAAGTAAACAATGGTCTTCTTGTATTACCTGATCCCTTTGCACTAACAATGATATATAAGTAGTTTGTCGCATCCGTATCACCATTTTGGTTAAGTGTGGCAACATTATTATCGCCATTATCATTAACACTAAATACATCTGGAGCATCAAAAGCTGGGAAGAATTTAGTTGCTTTATTGTGATTTGAATTAATTCTATTATTTGATAAAGCATTCAAAATATCAAGACTAGATGTATTAAGAAGTGTTTTATTTAAAGTAATACCAACAGCATTTTGTTCACTAGTAATAACTGGAATATTATTTTTTACATAATATGATGTATCAGCACCGGTTCCTGCACTACATGGAGCAATAGGATATGTTTGAATAGTTGCTGCTGTACCAGTTGAAGAAACATAAGCATTAGTATAACAATTCTTAATTGTAGCTGTTTGTGTTCTTTCTCTTGTGAAAATACCAGCAGCAATTGAACTAATATGCGATGCAGATGCTTCAACAGTTGAATCGATAACAGCACAATATGAAATTGTTGCACTCGAAGTATTAGATTGAATACCCGCTGCTCTAGCAAAGTTTTGACCTTGGTTGTTGTAAACATCGACTGCTGTTTGACCTTTAGAAATAGCAGAAATTTGTGAATTAACAACATAACAGTTTGTTACAGTTCCTGTAATACCACTATAGTTGATTGTACCAACGATACCACCAACATAAACTCTTATTAATTCGTTACCAACAGCTTCAATCTTTGTGTCATTAACATTACAATTAGAAATAACTGTTGTTGTACCATTTGAATTACAAAGGCTCGCGCCTACAATACCACCAACATAGATGTCGGGTTTATTAAATTTTGTTTTAATATTTGTTGCACCAGCATATACATGGCCATTTTTAATTTTACAATTATTAACAACATTGTTGAATGAAACAGTTAAATTATAAATATAACCTACAATACCACCACAGAAAGCTGTATCTGGATTTTGGTGACCTTGTAATTGAATATAGTCATCATTTGTTGGTGAACCATTATAAACACAACTTTCAAGTGTTGTTTTTCTAATTTCACCAAACATACCACCAACGAAGTTTTCAGCTACGTAGTTGGCATTATCTTGTGTACCACCTTTTTGGGCATTTTGAATAGATAAGATTTGAAGTTTTGTACCTACATCATTGTAGTCATCATCAAAACCAGAAATCAAACAATCTTCAACAGTTGAAGTCCAAAGATTACCTACCAATCCACCACATGAAGCATTGTTACCAACAATTCTTGTATAACTTGCGTAAGATAAAGCACTACAATTGATAAAACCACTGTTTAAATATAAGTGAACACCATTGATTGATATACCATGAGCATAAGCAAGTAAACCACCAGATTTTAAATCGCCAATTGTTGGTGAGTCAATTTCTCTAATTGAATCAACACCATAGTTATCTGCATATACATTGATATAATTATATGAATATCCACAAGGTGTATTTGGATTTTCTGTTGAATTAACGGTTGCGAAAAGCAAGCCAGCTAAACAATGGTCAAAGATATGTTCAGAATTTACTGTAACTGGAGATGCAGCTGTTTTTTGAATAGCATTAACAGTGAAAGTCTTATTCTTTGGAGAAAGTAATAATTCTGTTGGATTATCAACAGTACCACTAATGTCAAAATAACCGAATGCGGCAAGTCCACCAGCAAATACTTTACCTTGTTGTGCACTTGTTAAACCGAAGTTTTCAGCTTTAATAGCAATATTACTATTAAATATATAGTTATAACGCTTAAATGGTTGATCTTCAATATATTGTGTAACAATACGATCTTTGAATGATGAATCAGCTTTAACATATCCGCCATTAATGTAACCAAATAAACCACCAGCATAAAGATTAGTAATACTATCTTTATTAATTGATGAAGAAAGGATTGATGAAGTGCCTGAACCATCAATGTTATAAACAACATCACCAATATATAAATATCTATCAGCAACAGATGCATCAATATAACCAATTAAACCACCAGTATATGCTGTACCTGTATGAAGGATAATACTCAATACTTCAGAATTAGATCCTGAAATATCAAGATTTCTAACATAAAGTTTACGATTAAGTTTTTCAGCTTTAGTAACATATTTACCAAATATATTACCAGATGACATAATAGCATGATATTGAATATCATCACTAGTTGTTTGTTTATTAGAGTGGACGTTGTAATTGAATCCACCAACATTAACACTAATTCTATTAACGTATGAGTTTTCAGCAATACCAGCAATTAATCCTGAATAAACATTATCGAATGATGAGTAAGTTTCAATATTCCATGAATAATTTGATTGTTTTAGGCTAATGTTAGCATAATCTTCAATACCTGCTTCCATATAACCAAATAAACCACCAATATATAAACTATTCTTATTGCCTTTAGTTGTTGCACCACTAAGTTCTACTGAATGTCTTGCTGAACATTCAATGTTATAAATGAATGCAGAATTGCATCTTCCAGCAATACCACCAATATAATAATTTTGTGTTTGTGGATTTGCATCAGCTTTGTTAATTGCGATAGAAACGTCAAGTTTTAAATTTTTAATAATTGCTTGTTCATCTAATACACCGAATAGTCCAATATAACGAGTTATATTATTAGTAGTTTCTTGATTGATTGATGTAACAACAAAGATTGATGAAATATCGTTACCATTTAAGCCATCAAAGACACCCATAAATGGATTTGTTGTTGTACCAACACCTTCAATTATCATTGATTCGGAAATATCAAAATAAGCAAAGCTTTGTGTAACTAAGTAATAACCTTTTTGAATACGTGCGAAGAATCCAGCATTTTTAATACCATTGATTTTTGCAGCAACATTATCGCCATAACTCATCCATGTTGGATCGCCTTCGAACATTTGATCATAGAAATTGATTAATGAATAATCAGCTTCATTTTTAGTAAATAGTTTAGTTTGATATAAAGCATTAGAACCAGTTGTTCCGGCTTTAAACGCTTCTTGTAATGCAAATAGATCTTGATAAGATGCAATCAAGAAACGGTTTGACATGTATTTACCTTTGTCCGAAGTAGTAGGGTCAATTCTTGAAACACCAACAGTTAAATTTGATTGTGGTACTATTGTAAATACCTCACTTGCTGTTGTGCAAGTATAACCTGATGGAATTTCATATGTTCCCGTAATATCCCAACCATTAAAGATTTTAGTCTCATTTACTACTCTTAAGTTAATCTGTGTTCCTTGTTCAACTGTATATACATCAGTTGAAGCATTTGTTGATGCTTTTAAAACACCAGAACCAGTAACAAATACACTGAATGCTGAAGTCTTATTGATTGTTATAGTATAACTATCATCAACAGCGCCAACTTTAATATTGTTTAGGGTTGTGTTTTGTAGACCAAAACCAACAATAACAAAAAACATAATCAGCATTGATGCAAGACTAACATATAAAATATGGAATTTTTTCATGGGACTCTCCTTTCTAAAAACTTACGTTTTTGAATAAGGTTTTAATTTTTAATTTTAAATTTATAATTTTTATTATCCTACAAGAATAATATCACATAATCCAGCAGTACTTTCGTCTTCATATCCGCCCCAATCACCATCATATTCAATGAATGATGAAGTAGATACATCATAGACTTTAACAATTGCTTTGAAATAGTAATTATCAACATCTGTAATAAAACAATCAAATGAGAAATCAGATTGTTGTGGAACGTAAATTACTAATTCACCTGAATCACTATCTTGTGTAAGTGAAACAACATAAGGTTTCGTAATATCTTTATAGCTTGCTGCGCCAGTCAAGATATTTTCTTGATTGTTGTGAAGTAATTCAATGTTATTTTCATCGAGAATTAGTCCATCCCAGTAATATCTAACCAAGAAAGCATTTGATGTAAAACGATGCTCATTAGGTGTATCTTTATTGAATATTCTTTCAATATAAGAACCATCTTTTTTACAATAGCTGAAGATATCAGCTGATTGTGTATTGACACTTAATAAATCAACACCAAATGAATTACGTATTCTTGATGAGAAAACGATTAATCTTGATGATACAACAGCATTGATAATATAAATTTGTTTGTATGGTTTAACAAGTTGAATAATGACTGAAACATTTTCAACTGTATCAATATCACTTTCTTCAGTTTGTGTGATTTCAACAGTAACAGTATGATTACGAGCACCTAAAGATGCTTCAAAAATGTAGTCATCATTTTCATCTTTTGGACCACTATTAGATACAATACGATAATTATATTTATGAGTATCTCTTTGAATCTTTTGAGGCATACCCCAAACGTCCAAAGCATGTAATTGATTATCAGGATCAGCTTCTAAATAAGCATCAACATCTAGAATTTCTTCACCATTTCTTTTATAGAAAGTATCTAAAGTAATTACATCATAAATAATATCACGTTC
>DBWT01000012.1:55184-55653 GCA_002309035.1 Caryophanales bacterium UBA1231
TTTTCCAATGCGATAACTGAACCATCACCAGTGTAATCAAAGTATAGTGATGTATAATAAGCTCTTAATTCATCAGAATCTCTTTTAATGTATTTTGATTTAGTAAAATTATCATTGATTAATAATGTAGAAATTAATGCAGCAGTAACAATCATAACGATTAAGATAAAGATTAAATATTTAGTTATTCTCTTCATTACGTCACCTCCCATTAATCATTGTCCGTAGCATCGACGAAAATGTAGATGTTTAGTGTTGCATCAACATAGTCATCGTTGTCGGTTGATGGAGCTTGGTCACTAACGAAGATTGTTAACTGGAATTCATATTTAGTTTCAAGTGGATCTTCCGTATCATAAATAGGTAGACTTGAAGTCGAACCATTAGGGAAGTCAGTGTATACCGTTGTAGCATTCACACCACTGATTTTACGATATGCAATATTACAGCTAATATTAGAAGTATTTTG
>DBWT01000012.1:55710-59502 GCA_002309035.1 Caryophanales bacterium UBA1231
TGAATTCCACTTTCACTTAAATTGGAAACATAGAATGTATATTGAATCTTATCACTAGGTGATACGTTTTGGAATTCAAGACGTTTACTAGTTTTAATGATATTACCTAAATTATCATATTCATGGTCATATATTTCTAAACCTTGAATTAAGCTATCATTTAAATATAAATTACCTCTTGTGTATTCAAAATACAAACCTTCTTCAACAGCAAATTCTCCATTAAATCTTGAATTTTGAACATATTTTGAAAGGGTTGCAGAAGTAAAATAAAGAACTAAAGCTACCACTATATATAGTGATAGAAATAAAATCTTAGATAATTTATTCATTTATGTTCCTCCTTTCAATTCAGTTAATTATTTATCTTCTTCAGGAAGTTCTTCTTCCTTTTGAGAAGGATTTTCTTCTTGTTGAGGATTATCTTCACTAGGAAGATTTTCTTCTTTAGGTTTTTCTTGTTTTTTAACAAATTTATGAAGTACATCAATACCAATAAATAAGCCTAATCCAACAATTAAAACAACACTAATTCCCATTGGTGATTTGATAAAATTGATTGTTTTAGCGTAATTTTGCCAAACGGATTTTACCTCTCCAATAACGTATTGTTTATTGAATGGACTATCAGGTGAATTAGAAGGATTGATACCTTTTGTCGTTAACATATCACCATCGACTTCGATGATTTTATGTGTTATTGGATGCTTATCATCAGGACGTTTAAATGTTATTGTTTGTCCTACTTTGTATTCACCATTTTTATTTGGTTTCACAAAGACAAGTGATCCAACATTTAATGAATCTTCTTCTTCTGGATTATACATCGAACCACTAGTGACTTCGAACATATAATAACCAAACATTCTTGAATAATTGTTCTTATTTACAAGTCTTGATATAATGTAATAACCAAAAAGAATAATCAAAAATATCAAGATAGAAATAAAAACTATTTCAACTATTTTAAATGCTTTTTTCATTTTAACATTTATCCTAGTCAACTTGTTCTACTCTAATTCCGAAATTGAAACTACATTTAAGACCAGAATATTTTTGATCGGCGTAAATACTTTCATTTTCAACTAGATATTCTTCATATTGTTTTAACAATAAATATTGTGCATATTTATCATCCATTGAATGATCAGTAGGATTATCTAAATCAGGATTTAATGCTTCATAAGCATCTTTATATCCTTCAATTTGAGCCTTTTGAGGTGCTGTTAAATATTCATAGAAAACAACATATTTAGAACCAATATAACTACCATCAAATTCAAATGATGCTTGACCACCAATTGAAGAAAGATATGTTGTATAGTGGAAGAAATCCACTGTTGTTTCAGTAATACCTGTTGGAGTATCACCAGAATAATTAACTGTATAAATCTTAAAGTCACCAGCACCGGCACCAGCATTAATACCGCCTAATGCTCCAACTTCCCAGCTCAATACAAATGTTACAGCTGAGTCACTAGATGCACTTGACATATTTAATATAACATCTACTAGTGAACTAGTATCAATTGTTGTTTCATAATAATAAACAGGAGCACCTTGTTGAATTTCTGAATGACGAGTAAATGTTTGAGCTAAAGTAGTTTCATATAGAGCTTGTTTAGTTGAAATCTTATCAGGATTAATTACTTCTTCATATGCTGCTTTTTCGCTTGTAGATAATGCTGCATAATCATCAACATCAATTTCTGTATAAGGTGATTCAAGTAAACGATAGAAAACTAAATCAGCATAACTTGAATAATAAGTATCAATTTTAAACTTAAGTAATAATTCAGCAGAGAATGAACTCCATTCAATTGTTGATGGAGATGAACTATCAAAATCTTTATTATCTAAACGCATCTTAATAGTTGATGATGCAGCATTTAATTTTGCTGTTACTTCTGATGCGTTATTAACTTCAAGGAACCATGTTCCTGATGTTTCTGATTCTAATTGTTTACCGAAGGTTGCGGTCAAATCTAGATATGCACCATTGGATGCACCAATCTTTGTAATGTTCCATTTAGCAACTCTAGCACGGTCAGTAGAATCAGCTGTTGAAAGATATTTGGATGTTGTTGTAGAAGTTTTAAATGTAGGACTAATTAAAACAATGCCTAAAACGACAACAACAAAGCTAATATATATTAAATTCTTCTTAATAAATTTAAGCATTAGTCCTACCTCCTTCTTTTATTTTATTTGTAAGTAATATCAAATATTAAATTAATTGTATAGATGTCATCACCTTTGACACCAACTCTAGTATCAAATTCATCATCTAACTCTTCCCAGTGCCAATCAAGTCTTAATTCTAACACTTGATGTGGTGAAAGAGTAAATTCATAAATGACATCTTCAACTGGTAGCCATTCAGTGGCACTACCAGATACATATTGTTTACCATCAATCAAACGATAAACCATAGGTATTTGTGCTTCATTGATATCACTCATAGTGAATACAACATCAACACTCATAGAATTATTATTTGTTACATTAAAATAATATGACATGTATCTTCCTGGTGCGATTAACTTATCCCCTTTGTAATCCACCAGGATGTTACATTCATCAACTATAACATTACCATCTCTTTCGCTAATAACTATATCCTTAGGTTTAACTTCAAATCCTGTTTTTTTCATACTTGAAATTCCCAAGAATAATAAAATCATAATGATAAGTAATAGTAATAGTAGCCAAAACCAAAAACGAAATTGATTGTATATTGTTCCACAATATTCATCATTCATCGTATATACATTATAAGAATTATCTACTTTAGCTAAATAATTCCCTTTAGTATCAATAATAATATATTTAAGTTTATTTTGACTTAATTCAGGTTTATGTTCAAGTTTCATTGTACATATTTCTTGAACACGTTCTGTAAACAAAGCATCATTTGTGATGATGTTTGATCCTTTTATTTCAGCTACAGCTTTGTAATCAGGTGTTCTGATTTTTCTAAACCAAGCATAATAGCTAATCATTCGTTTGTTTCTTAATCTTCTAGCCATAATAAACACCCGATATGTTAATTGTTTATCAAAACTTATAATTATATAAATTATAAACTTTAATAAGCAATTAACCTATTTTTTTCCTTTCTTTATTTTTGTTTTAGCGCTTGTTCTTTCTTTTCCTCTTTGTGAACTATTTATTAGTCTACTTGAACAGCAAGAACAGTTAATGAAACTGTATAAACTGCAGTACCAGCAAGACCTAATGTTGTATCTGAACCATCTCTTACTGTGTAGTTAGGTTCTAATTCAGTTCCACCATTTACTTGATATGGCCAAGACCAATCAATTTGAATTTCAGTAGCAGATGCTTCAAGTGGATCCAATGTTTTTTGATGTGATGCATTTAATCCCAATGCAGCATCTAAAGCAGCTTGAACAGTTGCATAAACAGTATCTGAACCATGAACTTTAAATTCAAGTGGAATACTATTTGAATTGCTTTCAGCAACTGTAAATGTAACA
Organism: Caryophanales bacterium UBA1231; assembly: GCA_002309035.1. The sequence continues at coordinate 59,208 of DBWT01000012.1, forward strand.
GTAGCAGTTACTTCTGATAAATTTTGAATCTTAAATGTAACACTACCACCAGTTCCTGGAGCAATAACTTGATCGCCATTTGCAGATGCAACATGTTCTTCATCAGTTGTGCCATCAGCTTCTTTTAAATTTGCAACAGTGTCAAATAAATCAAATACTAATGAAAATGCTTCATTGACTTCTGTAGTTGAAGGATCATCAACTTTTCCTAATTGTTCATCATTGATATGAATATCCCATTTAGCAACTCTAGCTGAATCTGTAGCAGAAGTAGCAGTTGAAGTATATTTTGCAT
>DBWT01000012.1:59599-60465 GCA_002309035.1 Caryophanales bacterium UBA1231
ATTGTATTATATATAGCGCTTGTTCTTTCTTTTCCTCTTTGTGAACTATTTATTAGTCTACTTGAGTGAATGTAACAGCAACTTCTAAAGTAGCTGATGGAGCAGTTGTTTGTGCAGCAACACCAAGAGCTGTATCAGCAGGATCATCACTATTATCAAATGCCCATCTCCATTGAACAAGAATAGTAACTTGTTCAGTTCCATCTGGAGTAGCTGCTGGAATTTCTAATCTAGTCGCAGAATCATCAGCAGTAATGTTTGCAGCAGATGCTCCCCATGAAGACCATTCAGCTGAACCAACTTTAGTTCTAAATTCAAGTGGAATAGATGAAGTATTAGTTAAAGTATAGCCAATACCATATTTAACTGTTACTTCTGATTTATTTTCTAATGTGAAAGATGCTTCACCCCATGTACCTGGAGCAATTAGAGCATCAGTAGTTCCATTTTTAACATCTAAATCATCAGCTTTTACTGTATAAGCAGATGATCCATTTTCATCATAAATTTTTGCTGGATCAAATAGTTCAAATGATAAATTAGTAATACTGTCACCATTAATATTTCTTTCAACAGAATCACTTCCAGTAAAAGTAACATGATATTTAGCAACTTTAGCTGTATCTGAACCAGTAGCAGTTGAAGTATATTTTGCATATGTACCAGAAACAAGAGTTAAAGATAGTAATGCAACTAAAACTGTAAATTTCAATAATCTTTCGTAATTCATAGTAATAGGAGAATAATAGGCCACACCATTATTCCCCTATTTATCTATATGAATTCATAATTAATTAACAAGAATATATAATAATTGTATTATATATAGCGCTTGTTCTGTCTTTTCCTCTTTGTGAACTATTTAT
>DBWT01000005.1:0-301 GCA_002309035.1 Caryophanales bacterium UBA1231
TATTACCCACAGCATGATGTTGCTAGTGTTGAAGATACTTGGTGGTATAGTGCGATTAGCCAAGCAGGTATGAATTATTGTGCTAATGCAAGTTATAGCGGTGGTGTTGTTCGTGGCACTACTGAGGCAAGTGGTACAAACACTGATAGAATTAAAAAGTTATCGCAAACTAATCTTGATCCTGATATTGTATTAATCTTTATGGGTATCAATGATGTAACAAATATTGCGGAAAAAGCTAGTGTCTTTAAAGAACAATACTTACTTATGATTGAAAACATTAAAAAACAATATCCAAATG
>DBWT01000005.1:361-745 GCA_002309035.1 Caryophanales bacterium UBA1231
GTATTAAGAAGTATTGCTTCAGAAAATGACTTAATGCTTGCTGAACTAGATCTTGTTATTACACCTGAAAATAAAGATACATATATGGCAAATGCTAAACACCCTAATAAAGCGGGTATGAAAGCAATTGCGGATTGTGTAGCAACTGCTTTAAGAGATAAATATTTAGGTGAATAGGTATTATATGAAGAAAATATTAGTAATCGGTCTAGTTGGCAATTCATTCTTTTATGAATGCGACCATCTTCCAAAGGTTGGTGAGACCATTAAAGCAAGCAATCTTCATACTGAAATTGGTGGTAAAGGATTTAATCAAGCCTATACCATATATACGTTAGGTGGCAATGTTAAGTTTTTAACATCCATTGGTAATGATGAAACAGG
>DBWT01000005.1:861-2041 GCA_002309035.1 Caryophanales bacterium UBA1231
TTCTATTTCAGATATTGAACAACATCTTGATTTAATAGAAGAAGCTGATATAGTATTGTTACAACTTGAGTTAAAACAAGAAGTAACAAATTACTTAATTGATTTATGTTATGATTTACATAAAACAATTATCTTAAATCCAGCTCCTGTTAGCCAAACAGATATCTGTTTTGAAAAAATTAGTTACCTTATCCCTAATGAAATAGAAGCTAAAATGCTATTTGGTGAAAACTATGAAGTTGGATTATTAAAGAAAAACTTAAATGTAGTTGTAACATTAGGTGAAAAAGGTGCTGTAGTTTTTCAAAATAGTAAAAAAGAATATATATCACCAGTTCAAAATAAGGTAGTTGATACAACTGGTGCTGGTGATGTTTTCTGTGGTGCTTTTACTTATAGTATTGCAAAAGGTGAAACATTAATAGATGCTATAAAGCAAGCTAATATTTTAGCTAGTAAAAGTATAACCAAAAGATATGTGATTGAAAGTATTAAATCACTTGTTTAATTAATTGAATGAAAAATGATATTGTGATATAATTAGTCGATTTAATTTTGGAGGAAAGAAAATGATTTATAAAACTATCGATAATTATCTAGATGCTTCACGTGATTTCTTAGAAAATGAAAAACAATTTCATTTAGGTGTTATTCCAACAGAACAATCTAACCCTATTACTAAGAATCTAAGTGCAACAATTATGAAGGATACCGCAAAAGGTGCAAAGACGATTTTTAATGCGGACAAATACATTGCTAAAGTTGCTAGAGGCCAATTCCAAACTAAAGAATTCCAAGCATTTGTTGATGATATCAAGAGATGTATGGATGAAAGAAGAAAAGTAGTTTTCTCTTCAGTTGGTGCAAGTGGTCGGATGGCTATTCAAATGGATGGTGCATGGCGTAAATTCTGGCAAGATTTAGTTGCTAAAATTCCAGCTCACCGTTTTGAATTCTTAGAAATGGCTGAAGTAGTATCAAGTTTTACTACTGGTGGTGATCGTGCTTTAGTTCGTTCAGTTGAAAACTTTGAAGACTATATGACATTTGGTGCTCGCCAAGTTGATGAAGCTGAGATGGCTCCGGGTGATGTTTTAGTTGCTTTATCTGAATGTGGCTTATCAGCATCTATTAATGGTTCTGCTGTTCGTGGTTATGAATTAGGTATTAAAACTTATTA
>DBWT01000005.1:2209-6569 GCA_002309035.1 Caryophanales bacterium UBA1231
GCTGGTGCAGCACTAGAGGTAGCCGCAAACCGCTGGTTACAAGAAAACCTAACAGAAGCTGAACTTGAAGTATTAAATGTTGAAATGTTATCACTTGATCAATATGCCGATGCTTTTGTATCTTTAAATAAACAATTATCAAGTGGCAAAGCTCTAAAGGGTGTTGCTAAAGCGATTGATTTTGAAGTAGCAACATATGAACAAAAAGGACTAGTTACATATATTACGCATGATTATCTACTCGATATCATGACTGATACAACTGAACGTCAACCAACATTTACGCTTCCACCATTTAAGAAGTTTAAAGAAAAAACGGATAACCTATCTTGGGCATACATTAAAGACCCTCTATACCCTAATGAAGTAGCATGGCAACAATTATTCCGTCGTCCTATTAAAGGCTTAGAATGGACTAAGGAAGATTACATTGAAATGAAAGCTAGCCAAGATATTATCAATAATCCTCCACTTGTTGCGGGCAGTGAAGTATTAGAATATAACATTGGTTATGAAGACGATCCTTCAAGATATTCAAGAAAAGTATCACAACTTGTATTAATCGATATTAATGGTTCGGCTACTCCTGAGGTTATTGCTTGGTATCAAAAAGAATTAGCTAAGTATTCAGGCGGTATGGTTCTACGTCTTGGTCAAATCCCTACTAAAAAGATTAGCAAAGACGAAATCAGAATCCCAGTAGAACTTCCTAGAACTTGTACAGATATTCTATATCACCTATTAGTTAAAGTTGCTTTCAACTGCTTAAGTACTGGTACAATGGCTAAGATGGGCCGTGTTTATGGTAACTGGATGGTTCAAGTATTACCTACTAATAAGAAGTTAATTGACCGTTCAACAAGAATTATTGCATCTTTAGCTAATATTCCATATGAACAAGCTAACCAAGAATTCTTTAAATCATATTACAATCGTAAACCAGAAGATGAATATAAAGAATCATATGTTGTAGAAACTCTAAAACGCTTAGGATTTGATCCTAAAGCTGATATTAAATAAGTAAAATAAAAGAATTAAAGAGCAAAAACCTCTTTAATTCTTTTTTTATACCCAAAATTATTTATAGCCGATATTGTTGCAAGTTGGGGGCATATTATGCTATAATGAATATAATAAGGGAAATAAAAATAAACCCCCTAAAGAAAGGAGTTCATATGCCTAACGAAGAAATGGATGCTTTAATTGAAGCCCAAAAAGAAGAAATCAATCGCTTAAAAGAAAATAGCGATAATGTTATTGACATAAAAGAATTCTATTTTAATAAATATCATGAAATGTATCAAGAATTACTTCTTGAACGCAAAACTGAAATTGATGAAGCCATGAAACAAATGGAAGAAGAAATCAAAGAAATCAATCAAAACTTAGATAGCATTCAAGAAGACTTAGCGATTAATGAATCATTAAAGGCTAAGCAAGAAACCACTGAAGAAGCCATGTATGAACTCCATGCGAAGATGGAAGAAGCTCGTTTTCAAACGGAAATCAAGATGGACCTTTTACAAAAAGATACGATTGGTTTATATCATAAACATCAAGCATTACTTGACGAGTGGTTTACGATTTTAGATCATTATCTAGATCACTTAATCTCAAATGGTGAATTAATTGAAGCCTATACTAAATTATTTGATGTAGTAAATAGTGATGGCTTTACACTAAGTGTCAAAATTAAGGAGAGCGAAACCAAGAATCATCAATTAAATGAAGAATTAAATAATCAGATTGCTTCCATTAGAAGTGAACTTGATGCACTCTTAAAAGAAAAAACCAAACTGGAAAATAAAGTCCTAGATATTTCAGATGATTCTAAAGCATCTTTAGAAGAAGATTTAAGAAAGCGAATCGAATATCAAAAGAATTATGAATTAGAACTAACTAATGCTTTTCAACAAACTTCAACAAAACAACTAAAAGAATTAAGCGACATTATTATTAAATATCAACTAGTTAATAAACCAGCTGATGAACAAATCGCTGAGCTTGACAAACTAATTGAAAAGTATCGGCTTGCACTTCTTAGCCTAGATACCAAAGCTAATCTTGAATTACAAAAGAATAAACGTAAAGCTGTTTTAGAAGAACAATTAGCTTCGCTTGAAGTTATTAGAAAACAAAAAAGTGAAATAGAAAAACAAACATTAAAGTTAAAAGAAGCATATACATTGGTAATTAAAAACATTGAAACGCTTGATAACCATTTAAAAGAAATCAGATTACAGTTATCAACAGTTGAAGCAAGAGGCTTCTTAAAGTTTGAAGAACAATATCAAAAAGAATTAAAAGACCGTTACAACAATATTATTCAAAAACAAAAGAATTTAGAAGGCTACCGAGAAGATAGGACATATCACTTATTTGATCCCGATCCCGCTGAAATTGCATCCATCGATCAACAAATTCATACCGAAGAGATGGCTTTAAATGAACTGATTCACACATATGATAAAACGAAACGTGAATATGAACAATACTTAGCTCAAGAAAACCATCAACATATTAAAGAATTAATTGATGAAGGAATGCTCTTTGAAGAGCAACTTCCAAAACTTAAAGCACTAACTATAAAGTTAAAAGAGCGTATTGCTTCTAATGAAGCAAAGGCAAAGCAATACACCGAAGAGTTATCAGACTATCAAAGTATTGTTATGCAAATTGAGGAATTATCACATGATGATTTCAATTAGTAATGATTTATTACTAAAGATTCCTAGCTTCCACATCATTGCTTATACAATGGAAGTTAAAAATAGAAAGACAAAAGAAGTTGCTGATTTAATTAATAGCTTACATACTAATTATACGCTAGAAGATGTATGTAGTATCCCACTAATTAAATGTGCAAGAGATGCCTATAAAGCGCTTGGTAAAGATCCATCACATACAAGGGTTGCGGCTGAGGCACTGCTTAGAAGAGTCATTAAAGGAAATCTATTTTTACTAGGAGATTTAATCGACTTAGGTAATTATTTATCGATCATTCTAGAACGCAGTGTTTGTGTTGTTGATTTAGATAAAATAAATGGTGATGTCAAAATTGACATAGGGCTTCCAGGCGAAGTAGTTGAAGCAATTGGAAGACTCCCCATCAATGCGACTAACCTAATAACTTACAGAGATACCGAAGGAATCTTTGGATCTCCTACATCAGATTCAGTAAGAACAAGGATTACTAAAGATACTAAAAATATCCTTATTATGCTAATTTGTTTTGATAATGAAGAATCTAATCCATTAAGAGAACAAATTATTGAGACATATCAAAAATATGCTAATGCTAAAGAAATAAAGAAGGTGTTATAAAATGATGAATGATACATCCAATTTTATTAAAACAATTATGAAACAAGAATTAGAAAGTGGTGTTGTTGACCATATCTTAACCCGCTTTCCACCAGAACCAAATGCCTATCTTCATATTGGTCATGCTAGAGCTATTATTACTAATTTTGAACTAGCTAAATGTTTTAATGGGGCAACAAACTTACGTTTTGATGATACAAACCCTGTTAAAGAAGATGCTTCATTTGTGGAAGCTATCAAGAGTGACTTAGAATGGTTAGGTTATAAACCAAGAATCGTGGTATATGGATCTAGTTATTTTGATCGCACTTATGAAAAGGCCATTCTTTTAATCAAAAAAGGTTTAGCTTTCGTTGATGACTTATCACAAGAAGAAGTTAGTGCTTATCGTGGTGATGATAAAACACCAGGTAAGAATTCACCATATCGTGACCGTTCTATTGAAGAAAACCTAAAACTCTTTGAAGAGATGAAAAATGGTAAATATGCTAATGGTGAAAAGACCTTAAGAGCTAAAATCGATATGGCTTCACCTAATATTAATATGCGTGATCCTGTATTATATAGAATTATTCATATTACCCATCACCAAACAGGTGATAAATGGTGTATTTATCCAATGTATGATTTTGCGCACCCTTTGCAAGATTCATTTGAAGGTATCACTCATTCACTATGTAGCTTAGAATATGAAGACCACCGCCCATTATATGAATGGGTTATCAACAATTGTGATGTTGATCATAAACCACGCCAAATCGAATTTGGTCGTCTTGGTATTACTAATATGATTATGAGTAAACGTTACTTAAAACAACTTGTTGATGAAGGATTAGTTACTGGTTATGATGACCCAAGAATGCCTACCCTTGTTGGTTTAAAGAGAAGAGGCTTTACACCTGATGCCATTCGTAATTTCATTTTATCAACTGGCTTATCAAAGATTAATTCAACTGTTGACTATGAAATGCTAGAACACTTCTTAAGAGAAGACTTAAAACTAAAAGCTATTCGTCCAATGGCGGTTATTAATCCA
>DBWT01000005.1:6621-12363 GCA_002309035.1 Caryophanales bacterium UBA1231
ATCAATAACCAAGAAGCCGAAGAACTAGGTTCAAGAAAGATCACTTTCTCAAATACACTATATATTGACCAAGATGATTTCTTACCAGAAAAACCTAATAAGAATTGGAAACGTCTTTCACTTGGACTTGAGGTGCGTCTAATGCATGCATATTTCATTAAATGTAATGAAATTATTTATAATGAAGATGGTTCAATTAAAGAATTACATTGTACATATGATCCACTAACGAAGAGTGGTAGTGGCTTCAATGAACGTAAACCTAATGGTACGATCCATTATGTCGATGCAAAGACCGCATTACCTGCTACTTTCAATCTATTTGAACCTTTAATTTTAGATGCTAAAGTATCAAGTGAAAACTTTAAAGAAAGATTAAACCCTAATTCTTGGGTGAAAAAAGATGGTTATGTTGAAGCATCCCTAAAGAATACTACTCCACTAACTCACTATCAATTTGTTCGCTGTGGATATTTTGTAACTGATTACGAGACGAAAGGGGACCGACTAGTCTTCAATCAAACAGTAAGTCTAAAGTCGTCTTTTAATAAATAATATGGACTTAAAAGCAAGTTTAAACAAAGAACAAATCCAAGCGGTCAAAGCGGTTGAAGGACCAGTGATAGTGTTTGCGGGGGCAGGAACAGGTAAAACCAAGACCTTAACCTATAGAGTAGCTTATATGATTGATGAGTGTGGTATTGACCCATCACATATTTTAGCGATTACTTTTACTAAAAAAGCCACTAACGAGATGCGGGAGCGGATTACTAATTTAGTAGGTCCCGCCGCAGGCCATGTTACAATTTCTACAATTCATGCCTTATGTGCTAGAATCCTACGTCAAACAATTGATAAGTTAGGTTATTCGCGTCAATTTGAAATTATTGATGAAGATGATGCTAATAAAATAGTGGTTGATTTATATAAAGAATTAGAATTATCACGTAAATACTTTTCACCAAGGGCTGCTTATAACATCATTAGTCGTTATAAAAATGGCCTAGATGAATTAACAGGTTTAGTAGAAGATATTTATAAACATTATCAAAAACACTTAAAAGATAATAATCAAGTTGATTTTGATGATCTATTATTATTAACCGAAAAAATTCTAACGGAATATCCTGATATCAGAAGCTACTATCAAAGAAAGTATCAATATATCTTAGTTGATGAATTTCAAGATACTAACATTATTCAATATAATATTATAAAACTCTTAGCAGGCGATAATAGAAACTTATTTGTCGTTGGTGATGATGACCAAAGTATTTATTCTTTTAGAGGCGCCAATGTTAAAAACATGTATCAATTCTCAATTGATTTTCCAGATGCTCTAAAAGTAATCTTAAATCAAAATTATCGTTCAACTAATGCTATATTGAAAGGTTCTAATAATCTAATATCACATAATATCCACCGGGAAAAGAAAGAATTATATTCTGAAATTGATGGAAGCATTCGTGACATTGTGATTCACGATTCATATTATTATGAAGATGAACCTCGTTTCATCGTTGATGAAATTAAAAATTTAAGACACAAAGGTTACCAATATAACGATATCGCTATTTTGTACCGTACTAATGTTATTAGCCGTAATATTGAAATGGCTTTAATTGAAAATGGTATTCCATATGTTGTTTATGGTGGTTTTGCCTTTTTAAAGAGACGTGAAATCAAAGATGTTATTAGTTATTTAAGATTTATTATTGATCCAGATAACATTTTCCATTTCAAACGAATCATTAATCTACCAAGTAGAGGAATTGGCGATAAAACCATTGAAAAGCTTTTAGAATGTCAAGCTGAACATGCTTGCAGCTTATTTGAAGCTGTTGATCTCCTTGACCAATCAGCACCATCTAGTAAAACGGGTGCGATTGTTGAATTTAAAAACTTAATTGAAGAGTTACAGGCAAAATTTGAAACCATGAATTTACCAGACTTCTATGACTATATGTTAGAAAAATCTGGTTACTTAGAACAATTAAAGCTTGATGCGGAAGTCGATAGTGAAGAAGAAGCTAGAATTGAAAACATTGAAGAATTCAAATCGATTCTTGTTCAACTAGAGACGAATCCCGAACTACAAGGCTTAAGTAGTAAAGAAAAACTATTATTTGGCTTTGATGATGTCATTCTAGATGAAACACTAGGCACTAAACAAGATGCTAATGGTGTCATTCTATCAACTGTTCATTCTATCAAAGGATTAGAATTTAAAATTGTCTTTGTGGTAGCTTTGGAAGAAGGATTGTTCCCATCTTTAAGAGAAGATACCGATATTGAAGAAGAACGCCGGATTGCCTATGTGGCCTTCACGAGAGCCAAAGAAAAAATATATATGTCTTGTGTATCAAGAAGACTTATATATGGAAGAGTGGTTTTGAATCAAAAATCACGTTTTATTACCGAATATGTAGCTAGTCATGACTGGACTGAACACAAAGAAGAAAAAGAAGTCAAAGATGATGCACCAATTAAAACGGGTGATCATGTTATCCATTCATCATTTGGTGAAGGAATTGTGGTTGCGGACAACGACATGATAGTACAAATTCTTTTCACCAAAGATAATCAATTACGTAAAATTATGCGTAATCACCCCGCATTACGCAAGAAATAGGAGGGACTTATGGACGATCTATTAAGGATGCAAGAATTAGTCAAAATTCTAAAACAATATAATTATGAATATTATGTTCTAGATGCACCAACCGTATCCGATTTTGAATACGATAGTCTTCTGAAAGAATTAGAAAGACTAGAAGCTCTTCATCCTGCTCATATTCAAAAAGATAGTCCAACCCAACATGTGGGTGATTATCTCAAACTTGATTTAGAAGAAATCACTCATGAACATCCAATGATGTCACTTGCGAATGCTTTTAGTTTTAATGAGTTAAGAGAATTTGATGACCGTATTTTTAAAACTATCGGAGAGAGAGTTAGTTATACTTGTGAACTAAAGATTGATGGTATTGCTTCCACTGTCCATTATGAAGATGGGCTTCTAGTACTAGGTGCTACTCGTGGTAATGGGGTCGTTGGTGAAAACATTACTAAAAATGCTCTGATGGTTAGAACACTTCCTAAAGTATTAAAAGAACATGTATCCTTAGAAGTAAGAGGCGAAATATATATGGATTTTGCCACTTTAGATGAAATTAATGCAAAAAGAGCAAAAGAAGGTAAAGCCTTATTCGCCAATCCAAGGAATGCAGCAGGGGGAAGCCTAAGGCAGCTTGATGCTAATATTACAAAAGAGCGAAAACTAAATCACTTTGCATATACATTAGTTGATCCATCAAAGTATAATATTCATACGCAAGATGGCGTTATGAAGTATCTATCTTCCCTAGGTTTTAATGTTAACCCATATTATAGACTATGTAATGATATTGAAGAAGTTATCGATTACATCAAAGAATTTGGTGAAGTAAGAAAGACTCTTCCTTATCCCACTGATGGTATCGTTATTAAAGTTAATAATTTAGACCTCTATGATGAAATAGGTGTTACTGTTAAATCACCTAAATATGCAATTGCTTATAAATTCCCAGCTGAAATTGTTACTACGAAACTAAAAGATATTATTTTTACCGTTGGTAGAACGGGCATGATTACACCGAATGCGGTATTAGATCCAGTATTAGTAGGTGGAACAACTGTATCACGCGCAACATTAAACAATGAAGATTTTATCAAGGCAAGAGATATTAGAATTGGTGACTTTGTCAGAGTTCGTAAAGCTGGTGAAATCATTCCAGAAATTGTTGATGTTGATTTAAGCCGCCGTGAAGAGGGCCTTAAACCATTTGAAATGATTAAGAATTGTCCAGAATGTGGTATGCCACTAGAAAAGGTTAATGGAGAAGCCGAACACCACTGCACTAATCCTGATTGTTGTGGTAGAATTCTAGAACAATTAATTCACTTTGCTTCACGCCCCGCAATGGATATTGATGGCCTAGGCGAAAAGCAAATGGAATTATTATATAACTTAGGTTATATCCAATATGTCTATGATATATATCTACTTAAGAACTATTATTATGATTTAGTTAACTTAAGTGGCTATGGTACTCAAAAAGTAAATAACCTCCTTAATGCGATTGAAGAATCAAAGAAGAATAGCTTATCACAATTAATCTTTGGTTTAGGAATTCGTTTTGTTGGTTCTAAAGCTTCAAAGATTCTAGCTAGTAAGTATCATACAATTGATAACTTAATGAAGGCTTCTTATGATGAACTAATTCAAATTAGTGATATTGGTGAAGTAATGGCTAATAGTATTACTGAGTACTTCCAAAATCCAATTCACTTAAACGTAATAGCTAAACTAAAGGAACTTGGTCTTAACCCAGTTGAAGAATCAAATGTTTTAAATAATGCTTTAGAAGGAATGACATTTGTGGTAACAGGTACCATTGAAGGATACACAAGAGACGAAGTCCATGCTTTAATCGAATCTCACATGGGTAAAACAAGTAGTAGTGTATCGAAAAAAACTAGCTATGTTGTCTATGGTACTGAAGCTGGTTCTAAGCTTACAAAAGCCCAAGAACTCGGTGTTAAAACCATTGATATTAATGAACTAAAAGAACTAATTAAAAATCATTAATTGATAATAAAAATCCAGGAAGAATCCTGGATTTTTTTATTTATAAAAGTATTGCATTATTTTTATAATTATAGTATAATAGTTTTGTTTAGTAAAAGTAAACTAAAAGTTTATTATTTTTAAGGAGGTGTTAGATTTGAGCATTGGTATCAAGATTAAAGACTTGCGTAATAAGTGTTCACTTACGCAAGAAGAGCTTGCTAATCGTTGTGACCTAACTAAAGGGTATATATCACAACTTGAAAACGATTTGACTAGCCCATCAATTAGTACCCTGACCGATATTTTGACCGCTCTCGGAACTAATTTAAAAGACTTCTTTAGTGATGATGAAGAACAAATCGTCTTTACTAATGATGATTATTTTGAAAAGGAAGATGAGCATTCCAAGATTACATGGTTAGTACCAAATAGTCAAAAGAATGAAATGGAACCCATTTTATTTAGGCTGGCACCTCATGCGAAAACGGATTTAGATTATCCTCATGAAGGACAAGAATTTGGTTATGTATTATCCGGTACCATCACCCTTGTTTACGGTAATAAAGAAGTCAAATGTAAAAAGGGTGAAACATTCTATTTTACAACCGATAAAAACCACTATTTAATTAATAATGGTAATGTTGAAGCAGTTATTATTTGGGTTACTAGCCCACCGAATTTTTAAATTAGAGGTAAAAAGAAATGGCGAATGAAAAAATTATTGAATTAAAAAATGTAAGTAAAGAATTTGATGGAAAACTTGCGGTTGAAGATTTTAATCTCTATATTAGAAAAGGTGAATTTGTTACTTTTCTTGGTCCATCTGGTTGTGGAAAGACTACTACACTAAGATTAATCGCGGGATTTGAAATGCCAACATCGGGCGAGATTCTATTAAATGGCGAAGATATTACCAAGATTCCACCATATAATCGTCCTGTTAATACTGTTTTCCAACGTTATGCATTATTCCCTCATATGGATGTTTATGACAATATCGCCTTTGGCTTGAAGTTAAAGAAGGTTGCGGAAAAGTATGTTGATAAAGATGGTAATGAAAAGGTTAAATACCGTAAATATAAACGTAGTGAAATCGATGAAAAAGTAAAGAAAGCTTTAAAGATTGTTGA
>DBWT01000005.1:12487-15680 GCA_002309035.1 Caryophanales bacterium UBA1231
TTAAAGATGCGTAAAGAAATGCAAGAAGAATTAAAAGCAATGCATAAAAAGCTTGGCATTACTTTTATCTATGTAACCCATGACCAAGAAGAAGCTTTAACGATGAGTGATACGATTGTCGTTATGAAAGATGGAATGATTCAACAAATTGGTCGTCCAGAAGATATCTACAATGAGCCACAAAATGCGTTTGTTGCGGACTTTATTGGGGAAAGTAATATTTATACTGGCACCATTGTTGGTGATAAAAAGGTTCGTTTCCTAAATCATGTTTTCGATTGTGTTGATGAATTCCCTCTAAATGAAAAGGTTGATGTTGTATTACGGCCTGAAGATATTAAAATTGGTGCTGCTGGTGCTGGAATGGTTGATGGTAAGATTACTTCTAAAACATTCAAAGGTGTTCACTATGAATATATCATGATGGTTGGTCGTAATGAGGTAGTAATTCAAACGATTAAAAACTATGAAGAAAATCAAGTTTATAGTATCAGTATTAAACCTGATGATATTCATATTATGGCTAAAGAATTCCAAATCAATCGCTATACAGATGCTTGGATTGATAAGAATAATAATGTCGTAATTAGTGAAGAACCATTTGAATGTGATATTACACAACTTGTACCAGGTAGTCATGTTGATGAAGAAGGCTATGTAATTGGCCCTGATGGTAAAAAATATGATTTCAATGATGCGGATGTTATTGCGGAAGTTGAAATGACTGATATTGAAGTTATCGACAATGAAGAAGATGGTACAGTTTGTGGAAATATTATTTCAATCATTTATAAAGGTGACCACTATCAAATTATTGTTCGTACTGAAGAAGAGGAAGATTTCGTTATTGACACAGAATATACTTGGAATGAATTTGATAAAGTTAGTTTAAAGATTGAACCTTCAAAAATTAAACTAAGATTAAAACAAGAGGCCAAGGAATATGTCAAAGATTAAGTTTCAACGTAAGTTTTTAGCTATTCCTTATGGTATTTTTCTAATTTTATTTGTAATCATTCCAATGATTCTAATTGTGGTATATGCTTTTACTAAGACTGATCCAGAAACTGGTAAAACGACTGCCTCACTTTATAACTTAATTGATTTCTTTTCGAATCCCTATAACCTACATACATTCTTAATTAGTTTAGCAATTGGTCTTGGTAATACGTTAATATGTTTATTAATCGGTTATCCAATTGCTTATATTCTAGCTAAGAAGGAACATCATTTTAGTTACATTGTTGTTTTATTATTTATTATGCCAATGTGGATTAACTTTGTACTACGTACAGCCGCAACCCGTGATATTCTATTTAGTATTGGATTATCAGGCGGTGAACATCCATATCTTGCAACGATGATTGGTATGGTATATAACTATTTACCATTTACTATTCTGCCACTTTATTCGGTAATGATAAAGATGGATAAGAGTTTAATTGAAGCATCAATGGATCTTGGCGCTAATAAAACCCAAACTTTCTTTAAAACGATTATTCCAATGACCCTACCTGGTATCATTTCTGCCGCAAGCATGGTTTTTATGCCAACGATGTCAAGTTACGTTATCAGTGACGTTATGGGTGAACGTCAAATTTCTCTAATTGGTAATACGATTCAATTATATTTCGACCAAGGATTGTGGAATTTAGGTAGCTTTGTAGCATTAATTTTATTAGTCATCATCCTAGCATTTATGTTTGCAACACGTAATGTGGAAAAGACTGATGATGCAAGAGGTGGCTTATGGTAAAGAAAATATTTCCAAAAGTATTTATCTATTTAATGCTTGTCTTAATGTATGCCCCAATTTTATTATTAATACTATTTAGTATTGTTGATTTCGACTATATCGATTTTAGACAATTCGCTCTTGGTGAAAACATTAATTTTAATTTGTATAAAGAATTATTTACTGGTGAAGATGGCGAAACAGTGGTTGCGGCATTCAAAAATACGCTAGCAATTGCTTTCGCAAGTGCAACAGCATCAACAATTCTTGGTACCCTTGGTGCAATCGGTATCTTCTATAGTAAACACCGGATGCGTAGAGCTTATGAACTAGGTGGACAAATTCCAATTTTAAACCCTGAAATTATCACTGCTTTGTCACTTACAATTCTATTTGTATTCCTAGGTGTGAATTTTAATTTCTTTACTTTACTTGTAGGACATGTGGTTTTAACTATTCCATTTGTGGTCTTAAGCATTACCCCAAAACTAAAACAGATGGATAAAAATATTTATGAAGCAGCGCTTGACTTAGGCGCTAGACCGCATCAAGCATTATTTAAAATTATTATTCCACAAATCTTCCCAGGTATTTTATCAGGTTTCATCCTATCAATTACCTTATCACTTGATGATTATATTATTACTGCTTTTACTCGAAACAATTCATTTGTCACACTATCAACATATGTTTATGGTGTTACAAGTAAACGTGGTGCGATTCCACCTACTCTTAGAGCACTTACTACGATTATTGTAGTTGTAACACTTGCGGTATTGATTGCAGTTAATATATATACTAATCACAAAAAACCAAAAAGAAATCGAGGTATGAACGCATGAAAAAATACTTTGTTTCTTTAATTCTAGTACTTAGTTTATTTGTTCTTTGTTCTTGCCAAAAGGAAGAAAAACAAATCTTAAGAGTATATAACTGTGTTGATTATATCAATGAAGAGGTTTTAGATATCTTTATTGAAGAAATAGGTGGCGATCTTGAAATCGTCTATGATACTTTTGAAACTAATGAATCAATGTATAATACAATTCGAACTGGAAAAACAAGTTATGATTTGATTTGTCCAAGTGATTATATGATTCAAAAAATGATTAGAGAGAATCGCTTAGAACAATTTGATTTTGAAAACTATGATTTAGATACATATCAAACATATGCATCTCCTTATATTTTAGATTTATTTGATAATACCAAAGATGATCAAGGCATTCCTTGGAGTAATTATGCCGCATGCTATATGTGGGGAACTCTAGGTGTTGCATATAATCCTGAAATTTTAGCTGAAGCAAAAGATCTTGATGACTTTGATTTTGATTCATGGGAATATTTCTTAGACCCTGATTTTAAAGGTCTTATGTCAATTAAAGATTCAGTTCGTGATACTTACTGTGTTGGAACTCTGCTTGCTTTTAAAGATGAATTAGATTTAGTGGAAGATAA
>DBWT01000031.1:0-2811 GCA_002309035.1 Caryophanales bacterium UBA1231
CTTCAACGTCAAACAACAAGAAAGCTTAGAAATCAAAATGATTCTAAAAGTATTGCTTTTGTTGGCTATACGAATGCTGGAAAATCATCAACAATTAATTCACTTTTATCGCTTTATGGTGTCGATAAAAAAGAATTGTTTGTGAAAGACATGCTTTTCGCAACTCTTGAAACACAAACAAGACTCATTAAACTTCCTAATAACCATGAATTCTTAATCACCGATACTGTTGGTTTTGTTTCTGATCTTCCCCACCATTTAATTGAATCATTTAAATCAACATTAGAAGAAATCTTAGATGCCCAAGCAATCATCCATATTGTTGATGCTTCAAGTCCTTTTAAGGATTTACAAATCAAAACAACACTTGAAGTATTAGATAGCTTAGGTGTTAAAGATATTCCAATTCTAACAGTCTTCAATAAATGTGATTTAGTTAAAAATGACTATTTCTTATCGGGATATGAAGATATCTTCAAGATCAGTGCGAAGTTTAAAGAGGGATTAAGAGTTATTGTCAATAAACTTGATGAAATTGTCTATGGTAATTGTTTTATTGATACTTTCTTATTTCCATATCAAGATTCTAAATATGTTAATTTACTTAAAACAAGTGCCGAAGTATATGATTTAGCATTTACTGATGAAGGCACAATTATTAAAGCCAAAGTAAGCGAGGCATTACATAATAAGTTAGAAAAATATATATGTAAAGAAAAAGATAGCAAGTTA
This sequence comes from Caryophanales bacterium UBA1231, assembly GCA_002309035.1. The sequence goes on from DBWT01000031.1 coordinate 733, forward strand.
GATTAGTAAATTTCTAATTTGCTATCTTTTATTTTCTAAATACATCTTACAAATATCTTTTAATTCTTGATATGAATTGATGTTAACTAATTGAAGACGATATTGTTTAGAGTTTTTCAAATGTTTAAAATACCACACAGCATGTGAACGCATTTCCACCATTGCTGATTTTTCACCATTTAATTCGATAAGCTTTTCCGCATGTAACAACAAAACATCGATAATTTCTTCATCTGTTGGTGGAACATAATCGATTCCTTGATATTTTGCGTTAAGCTCTTTAAAAATCCAAGGATTACCTAAAGCAGCTCTACCTATCATGACCGCATCGCATCCACGGTTCAAATAATCTAAGGCATCATCGATTGTTTTAATATCACCACTACCAATTAAAAAGACATTTGATTGTTTTCTGATTTCATCGATTAAAGAACGATCAGCAAGCCCACGATAAAGCATTGTTCTAGTTCTTGGATGAATTGTGACCGCATCGATTCCTTCTTCTTCAGCAATTTTTATAACTTCAACACAATTGATTGAATTAGCATCCCATCCTGCTCTAATCTTGATTGTTAAGGGTTTATTGATTTTCTCTTTTAAAGATTTGATGATTGATCTTATCTGTTCAGGATCTTTCATCAAGGCTGAACCAGCACCACTATTGACAACCTTTTTAACTGGGCAACCCATATTGATATCTAGAATATCAAAATCTAAATCTTTAATCATTTCTGCAGCTTTTGTGATAGTTTCAGCGTTAGACCCAAAAAGTTGAATTGAAATAGGATGTTCCATATCCGTAAAACTTAATAATTTAGTTGTGTTTTTGTTTTCATAAAGAAGGCCTTTATCGCTAATCATTTCTGAACAAACAAGCGATGCACCCATCATTCTACAAATCGAACGAAAAGCTGAATTGGTAATACCTGCCATTGGTGCTAAAATAAAGGGATTATTTAGTTCAATATTAGCTAGTTTTCTCATATTTCACCAATAAATGTTCTAATAACATAAGATGCGATTAAAAGACCTGCTGATGATGGAACAAACATCATTGTTCCGACTTTGCCATTTGTTTGTCTTAGTTCTTTAGAATGAACAACAGTTAAATGATTGATACCTTCTTCTCTCAATCTTTTACGCATTATACGGGCAAGTGGACAATATTCTGTTTTAGAAATATCAGTAATTTGTAATTCGCTTGGTTGTAATTTATTTCCTGTCCCCATTGAGGAAATAATAGGAATGTTTTCTTCTTTGCATCTTTTGATTAAGGCAACTTTAGCTTCAACATCATCAATGGCATCAATAACATAATCGGCTTTTAAGTCAAGATTATATATATTATCTTTCGAAATTTTTAAATTATAGCCTTTAATGTTTAGATCTTTATTGATATTTTTCGAAAAGATGCAAGCAGCATCAACCTTTTTTTCACCAATATTATTGATATTTGATATTACTTGGCGATTAAGATTGGATTCTTCAACAACATCGAAATCATATATATCGATATTTTTAATACCACTTCTAACTAATGCTTCTAAACAAGTACCACCAACACCACCAACACCAAAGATGATGACTTTTTTATTTTGAAAACTTAAATCATTTATTAGTAACGATATTCTATCATTCATGATTTTCTTTTTGAAATATATCATTAAATGTATATATTTCATCACCCTTTCTACAAGCAATGATTGTTGATAAATTTAAATTGTGGCAACTTCTAAAGAGATTATCTTCGATTTCGGGATTGTATGCTTTTAAATCTTTGATGATTTGTTTAATTTCAGCTCTTTTACCTAAATTATTGCCATCACTTAAAGGACAAGAACAATGAATACAGTTAAGCTTATGATAGTTTTGCCATTTAATAATGTCTTCTTCTTTAACTTTAAAGAGTGGACGAATTAATGTCATTCCTTCAAAGTTCTTGCTGATAATTTTAGGGCGCATGAAAGTAATTTCATTAGAATAAGTAATTCCTAGCATAAATGTTTCAATAACATCGTTTAAATGATGCCCTAAAGCAATTTTGTTACAACCATGTTCTTTAGCAATACGATATAAATG
>DBWT01000031.1:2955-19086 GCA_002309035.1 Caryophanales bacterium UBA1231
TATCCTGGATCCATTGTGATAAAAGTTAAATCAAAAGGAATCATTCCATGTTCTTTGATTTCCATCAGGCAAAGAGCTAACAAAAATGAATCTTTACCGCCTGAGACACATACACAAATTTTATCATTTGGCTCGATTAGTAAATAATCATCTAAAGCCGACAACATTTTAGCATAAATTGTTTTTCTAAATTTGGTTATTAAGGCATGTTGAATATCTTTATTCATCAATTTATTAAAGAATCAACTTCTTCTTTTGTTAATTCTTTTATACCTCCAGTTGCTAAATCACCAAGACTAATTGTTCCAATCTCAATTCTTTTTAAATAAGTAACTTTACTATCTAAATATTGTATGATTTTCTTAACTTCATGATATTTTCCATCAGTAATTGTTATTAAAGAACTAGATGGAGTTAATTTCTTTAAAGCAATTTTATCTGTTTGATAATCTTTAAATGTAATTCCATTACTTATATCGATTTCTTTTAAAGGATTAAGGTGTTCGACATAATATGTTTTTGTAATCTTCTTTTTAGGTGAAGTTATTTTATGTAAAAAGATTCCATCAGTACTTAAGAAAATAAGTCCTTCTGTATCTTGGTCAAGACGACCAACAATATCTAAATCAGCTCTTTGAAATTCATCAGGAACTATTTTTAATAACGATGGATAAGCTTCATCCACCTTGCTACATATATATCCTTTTGGTTTATTAAGCATTAAATATATATGTTCTTTATAAATATAGCTCTTGTTTTCGTATGAAATAACATCTAATTCCTTTAATTCAATATCAAAGTTTTGACATCTTTCGTTATTTACAAAGATGTCTTTTTTATTAAAATATTTAATTACTTCTTTTTTGTTTAAATTAAGTTTTAGTCTTAGGTAATTTATTAATTTCATATATATATTATATCAAAAGATAAAGAAAAAACCAAACAATTATGTTTGGTTTATTTCGTAAGTTTTTATCTTTATTTTTGAAGCTTCATGCCTTTATATAGTGCTTGAAGTAGTGAATCTGTTTGGTCTTCACCATTTTCCCAGAACATGATGCCACCAACATCTGTGGCATAAACGTATTTACATTTTGCTGATATTGAGTTTGCGCTATCGTAAGTTATAACTTTATTTTCACCTGGGATATAAATACTTGGAGCACATGCTTGTGAATCATAGTATGAAATATATTCACCACGATGATTCTTTAAATAATCATAAATAGCTGTGTAAGTGATTGCTGCTCCGCTTGATGCGACATTAGTTGAACCAATACCTTTTTCTGTTGTTGCAGGACCAGTTAAAACATATACACGACCATAGAAAGCACAGCCAACGATAATCTTATTGATTGGTACACCTTGTTCAACATATAATTCAACTGATTCTTTAATATTTGATTTATTAGAAGTATTAGTTGATGGATATAATGCTGTGTGGTGTAGAGCTCTTTGTGAATCATGGAAGTCATAAGTCATTAAATGAATATAATCTAAGTATTTTTCAACTTTTGATAAAGCATATCTTTCATATCCATATCTTCCACCTGGAAGAGCTGCGGTAACCAATAAATCAGGATTGTATTCTTTTAATACTTGATAAATTGTTGCCATTAACAATGTATAGTTAGGGCGATCGACTGAAACATCGCGGCCTGTATTATAGCCTGGGTATTCCCAGTCCATATCGATACCATCAAAATGATATCTTTGAACTAATTCAAGTAGTGAATTAGCCATCGCAAGACGTCCTTCTGGGGTTGCTGCGGCATTCGAGAATTGTGGAAGTGATGCTCCACCACCACCAATTGAAAGTACAACTCTAATACCTTGTTGTCTAACCTTTAAAATGTCATCAAGTTTGGCAGAAACATCGCTTAAAGATATTGTCGCATCTTCTGTTACTCGACCGAAGGCAAGATTAACAACATCAACTGTATTCATAAATGTTTCAGAGAAACCTTTGTGACTTCCCGCATATACATAAGCAAAAACAGGTTTGAAATTACTTAAATCACTGAAGTTTGCTTTAGGAACAATCAAATCGAAGACTTGTGTTAATGAAATAGTACCATCTGTAAATGTACAAGTCATCTTGATAATCTTATCAAAATGATCAGGATTTAATGTACCATTGTTTTTCAAAGTATTAACATCACTTGATGAATAAGAAACTGTATAACTCTTGTTATTAGCTGTTATTCTAGTTGGAAGAGAAATATCGTTCTTAACTGGTTGGAAGAACATTGAATGTAGAATAGCTTCTAAATCAATGAAGTTAGCATAAAGTGTTAAATCTTCATAAACAGCATTATTAAAATCATATTTTTCACTATTTAAATACCATTGTAATTTAGAATCTAAACTTAAATTAGCTGCTTTTTCACCACGATTAACCAATTGTTCATCAGATGTACCATTTGGATATATATATTTAACTAAGTATTGAGCTTTAATTTCATTCCATTTTGCATAGAATGTTTGATCATAAACAGTAGTTGAAGATAAAGTCGTTACTACATTACCATAATAAATTGGACTTGTATACCAACCTTTAAATTCAAATCCTTCTAAAGTTGGGATTGGAAGAGTAAATTCTTCACCAACATTATATGTTTCATATCCTGCAGGAACACTGCCTTCTGTAACATAAGTAATACTATATGATGATTCATAATCATCTAAGTTCTTATAGACAGCCTTTAAATTAACAGCTTTTAATATTGGTGTATGTGATGTATATAAAACACCTGCTTCATCAACCCAACCAGAGAAAATCGAATGATCTTTTGTTGGTGTGGGAAGAGAAATTGTATCACCAGTCATAATTGTATATTCACTAACAAAATCTGTAGCACTTCCACCATCAAGATTTAATGTTACTTTGAATTCTTTTTTATTCCAAACAGCTGTTAAAACGATGTCATGAGATGGCATTTTAGTATTGTTATCGATTAATTGTCCATCTAGTAACCATCCACCAAATTCATAATATTCACCTACTGGTGTATATGGATTAATTGCTTCACCAAAATAAGCGAAAGAATCTGATTGTGTAAGTGTTTCTTCAACACTTTCAAAATAAACATTATATCTTATTGGCATCCAATCTGCATATAATACAACGGCACCACCTGGATATGTATATGTTCTTGATAGTTTATTACCACTTAAATCTTTGTTTAAATACCAACCTAAAAATTCATATCCTTCCCTTACTGCTTCAGGAAGTCTAACAACATCACCAGATGTTAAATCTGTCTTAGCATCAATTTTTTCGCCACCATTGGTAACGAAGCTAATACCATCGGGATAATTTTCACTAGAACCACCGCCACCGCTTGGTCCAAAACCATCACAGCTTGATACGATAAAAAGAGCTAAAAACAATATGACAAATGTATAAATTTTATGTATTGATTTCATAAAAGCCTCCATGTCTTTGTTTGGAAAATCCCATCTTAGGTACCCCCGCCCACAAGTTACACAAGTTTAAGGCTGCTTCGATCAAGATCTGACCTGGTTCACCGCCTAACCTTGGGTGAAGGTACCTAAAATGGGATTTCTCACTTATATTATAGCACAAAATAAATATTTTGTCTATCTTTTTTTGCTTTCTCTTAAATTTTTAAAGAAGTCTTTAAGAAGAGTTGCTGATTCTTCTTCTAAAATACCACTGACAATTTCAGGATGATGATTCAACTTAGGATTGTCAAAAACATGATTTACACTTATAATGGCACCATGCTTTGGCTCAAGTGATGCGAAAACAATTCTTTTAATTCTTGATTGCAGAATTAATCCAGCACACATTGTGCAAGGTTCTAATGTTACATAAATCGTTACATCATCTAATATCCATGTACCAAGCTTTTTTGATGCTTTTTGAATAGCTTCAACTTCGGCATGCTTTAAAGGATTTTGTTCTTTGTTTCTTTTGTTGTGTGCTCTTGAAATAATCTTATCATTTTGAACTAAAATAGCACCCACAGGAACATCGAAAGTATCAAGGGATTTTTTAGCTTCCTTTAAAGCTTCCCTCATATAATAATAATCTTTATCTTGGTACTTCATGACACTGTCTACATCTTGCTTCATACTTTTCTTTTGCACTAACGAGGATGATTGGATCATCATATTTAGCTGGTTTACCATTTATAATGCGTTGTGTTCTTGAAGCAATATCTCCACATACTTGGCAAATAGCATGAAGTTTTGTAACTTCTTCTGCTCTTGCTAGTAAATCAGGCATAATGCCAAATGGTTCACCTCTAAAATCAAGGTCAAGACCGGCAACAATAACCCTTACTCCTTGATCTGCAAGACTCTCTAAAAGCGGAATTATTTCCTTGTCAAAAAATTGAGCTTCATCGATACAAATAGCATATGGGAGCTTATCATATCTCTTAAGATATTCCTTAATTTCATCAACATTTTTAACAACAATCGATGGTGCTTTCTTTTGATTATGACTAACTACATCGCTTTCTGAATATCGATTATCAATTGCTGGTTTAAAGACAATTACATCTTTTTTAGCATATTTAATGCGATTGATTCTTCTAATTAATTCTTCTGTTTTTCCAGCAAACATGCAACCACAAATTACTTCAATACCACCAACATTTTTACGATATTCCATATTATAATCCTACCCTTCTATTACATATATTATATATATATTGGTCATTTTTTTCAACAATATTGTTTTATAAAATATTGAAAAAAGAATCGGTGCCAATTGACACCGATTATATATTATTTTTCATTTATTTTAATGTTCATTATCACAAAGCATACAGATACCAGCGACTAAACTAACTAGTAGTAAGCAAGCAATTTTCAAACCAACAGATACTTGTTCGCCTCTACTTACTTTATTAAAATAGATAACTGTTAGTGGTACCATCCATGCTAAGCAAATAATACCAATAAGTGTGAAACCTGTTGTAACACAAGAAATTACTAAGAAAACCTTAGCTACTGTTGATAAAGTATTATCTTGTTTTGGTTTTGGTTTTGGTTTAACTTCTACAACTTGTGAATGATTAACATAATGTGTTTCTTGTTGTTTTAGTGGTGCACCACACTTTGGACAGAAAGAATCATCAGCGTTAACGCTTGATCCACAATGACTACAAAACATTTTAGTCCTCCCTTAATTCTTTTTCTTAATGAAAACAAATATTAATGCCATAGCCGCAAACACAGGCACAATAAAGCCCATATTACAGCTAAATGAATTATTACCACTAGGAGTTGTACTTTCCTTAATTAATAATGAAAGTTCTTCTTCTAAAGCAAGGTATGCATGTTCAATATCTTGGGCTTCTGTCATTGAATTAATATTTGATTTAAACTTCTTAACTAATAAATTAGCTTGATTATAATCAGTAAATGTATGTGATTGTAAATACTCATCTGCTTTTCCACTATATTCAGTTTTAACAGGTAGTATTTCATCTTTTGGAAGTTCATTTAATGATGTAATAGCTTGATTCTTATGATTTGTTGCTGCACCTTCGGTTTGTGCATTATTGATTAAATCAGTATATGTTGAGATAATTTCATTTGCTTCTGAAATTTCTGGAGCATGTAGCATAGGTTTAATTTCAGCAAAGAAATCATTGATGCTTTGAATAAGTTCTTGTTTTAACGATTGTAGTTTCGCTTGCTTTTCTTCAATTGTTTCAAATTGACTAATTGAATCAAAGAAATTAGTAACAATTGTATTAACTGAAGAAATTGAAGTTGCTTTTGTAATCTTTGATTTAGCCGTTTGAATTAATGCTCTCATCGATGCTTGATCTTGTGAATCGTATGCATTAAAATCAAGAGAATCTACAAAATCATTGATTTGTTGTGTAGCCGCATCCTTTGTTTCTTGAAGAATTGTTGGAATCGAACGAAGAATAGCTTCACATTCAAGTACTAATTCATCGACTTTATCACATATATTTTCATTATCTATTTTATGACAATAAGTATTGATAGTTGAAGCAATTAATTCTTGATTTTCACTTGAATAAGCATTTGCATCAAGAATGTAATTACAAATTTCATATTTAGCTTGATCTCTCTTTTCATCGATGAATTCAAGATCTTCTTCAGCCTTTGTTAAAACTTTATCTAAACGAAGCTTTGTTGATACTACTAAATCATCAATGGCTGATTCAGTATTTAAAGCTTTAATGCCAACATTAAATGACGCGATAATGTTTTCAATTTCTGTAATTTTATCGCTACTATAAAGTGTTAAATCAGTGATATATGTACTAATTTCTTCAATCTTTTGATTTCTGTATTGTTCAAGAAGTGAATCTTGTTCCATTAATTGTAGTAAATCACTGTATGCATTATTCAAACGAGTGTTATCAAGTAATTGTTGTTCTTCACTTGTTAGATTTGAACGTAGATTGATTGTTCTTAAGATGTGTTCTTTTTGAACAAGTGTAACTGGATTATTAATCTTACTAATTTCATTGTTAACTAATATAACTAATTCATTGCTTGATAGTTCTTTTGATAGGTTTGGTGTAATGAGTTCAACTGTTAAACCTTCCATATTTGATGCTGGTTTCATGACTGAATCATTAATTAAACCATCTAAGTATTTAATACAATATAGTGCTTCGCCATTAGCTAAAGAGATAGTTTCCGAAGCTGTTGCTGTTGAAACAGCTTTTCTAACTGTACCATTTGCTGAAATAATAAAGTATCCATAATTAGTACTTGTTGAAACATCGAAGGCTGATGCTTGTTTTGTAATTGTTGAACCACTTCTATTGATATAGAAATCACCACAGCTAACCCAATTGTTTTCTGGAATGTCAGAACTTGTTAGTTCATGATAATTACCAACTACTAAGAAGAATACATAATTAACTTCACCTTTTGTGAATTTCAATACATGACCAGACCAACCAATATATGAACCTGTTGATGTTGGATCTTCTTCAATATTTAAAGCATGAGGTGTATTACGATAGAATAGAGCTATTTCATCAGTTTTTGTGTAACCAACATTTAATTTAATTGTATTAGAATATGAAATACCATCTTTTTCTAAAGTATATTTTAAATTTGCATAAGTAGTAGCTAAATATTCGACTTTTCTTTGACCAGTTGAAATATCATAATAATTAGCTGAATCACTATCTTGATATTCCCAAGAAACTGAATAATCCCCAAAGAAAAGTGGTAATAAATAAGCTTTATCGACATCTTTTGTTAGCGATTCTTCAAGTTGTTTACCAACTGCTTTGATTGATTCAATTGCTTCACACATATTTTTAGCTGTATAGAATAAATCAATGTTAGTTACTTTTTGAAGTTCTTCACTACTTAATTCATTTATTAATAATTCAATAGAATTAATTAAATCTTTTTGTTCAAGTGTTACAGGGAATGTTATTTGGTTAATTAATGAAACAACTTCATTAGCTAAATCAGTACCAACATATGTCATTGGAATTGAAATTTCGTTAGCAAGATTGACACTTGAAACGTAATATTTGTAACCTGGTTCAATATCTACATCGATTGAATTTGTTGTTACATATTTATATAATTGATTGATATTTTCTGTATCAACTTTATCAGTTAGACCGACTTTCCATACCATATAGCCTCTTACATCTTCCAGAGCATCCCAAGAAAGGGTTGTACCATCTAATGTGATATTTCTAACTATTGGTTCAGGTAGATATGTGTATTGAGGTTTAACAGGACATGGTACATAGTGTTGCCATAAATTCTTAATTGTTTGAACATGTCCCTGCATTAAAGTATTGCTGCTAAGAAGTGATGAATATTTGTAGAAGCACAAACCATGAATTTCATCATATTGATTTGCATTCATCATTTGTTTATATAGTTCATCCTCATCTTTCCAGTTTTGACCACTAGAACCATTTTCTAGAACCATATATATACCAATACCCATACTTAAGTTAACTTTTTTGTATCTAACACACCAGCTCCACCATTCTGTTAAATTAATGAATGATGAGCTTTTTTGTTTAATCGCATGATAGCTTTGAGGAGTAATATAATCGATCCATTCTCTATCAATCCAGTATTTAGTATCACTATATAAATAATTACCATAGTGGGCAAAACCTGATGTATTACTATAAAGTGGGCTTGTTAATGTACCATTTTCATCATATTGTGGAATTGTTCCTGATGAATATGAACCATTACGATAAACACCTGATGGAGCAATACCGATTTCAACTGTTTTATTGTTCTCTAAATTATAATTTGAAATACTATTATGTAATGCTTCAATTAAAAGATTAACTTGTTCTCTTCTAAAATTATCGATAGATAGATTCTTTGTATTATAAATTGCTCTTGTTGCTGAATCATCACAACCTGAAATATAGAAATAATCATCGAAGTGTATAGCATCAACATCGTAATTTTCAATTAATTCCATACATGTATCAACAATAAAATCTCTAACAACAGGACGACCTGGGTCTAAAATAATAGAATCACCAACTGTCAATAAATTGTTTGGATCATTGGCAGGATTAGATGCAGGAAGTGATTCATATGTATAATCTGGATTATTACCAGCAGTAGAAACACGATATGGGTTAAGCCATGCATGGAATTCCATTCCACGTTTATGACATTCTTCAATAATCCATGCGACTGGATCAAATTCGTCAAAATTAACTTTATCATAGTATCTTGATTTTGGATTTAATTCTGAACGATAAAAGGCATTATTGTGTGTTCTAACATGGAACACAATAGCATTCATATTTAATGCTTGCATATTATCAAGAATTATTGTAATGCTTTGTTTATATGATGCTTCATCTTTATATGCTGATAAGTCACCAGCAAAATGAGAAACCCAAGCAGCACGATAATCTTGTACTCTTTCTTGATACTCTTCTGTTGCCTTTACTCCTTCCTTATTATATATATGAACGAAGAACAAAGATAGTAAGACAACAACAAATAATACGATAACTCTTTTTGTTTTACTCATTGATTATTCCTCCACAATAATTTTTTTATCAATAATGATATTTACATTATAAAACTTTTCAGCAAGTTTAATTAAATCAAAGTAATCTTTTGAGCCTGCTGTTTCATAGTTGGCATGCATTGAAAGTTGCGCAAGGCCAATATCAACTGATGCGATTGAAAGATGAGATTGAGAGATTGCACCTAGGGTTGAGCCACCTCTAATATCAGAACGATTAGTATAGTGTTGATAAGATAAATTTGCTTTATTTAAAATTTCTACTAAAATAGCTTCTGATAAAGCATCTGTTGTATATCTAAAATTAGCATTGTGTTTAATCACAATTCCTTTATTTAATTCACAAACATTTGTTGGATCATATAATTCTGGATAATTAGGATGATATCCATGTGCATTATCACAAGAAATAATAAATGATTTTGAAAGAGCCTGTGGTAAAACACTACTATCAACGAGACGACTTAAAACATCAACTAAGATGGTTGAATCTGCACCTTGTTTCGTATTTGATCCTACTTCTTCATTGTGGAAGCATGCATAAACACTGATGTTACTTCCTTCAGCATTTAAAAAGCCCATTAATGTCGCATATGCTGATTCTAAATTATCGATTCTTGCGCTTGTGATAAAGTCATTGTGAACACCAACCATTGCCGCATCCGTGCAATTGAATAAACCTAAATCAAAACTTAGGATGTTTTCTTTTGAAATATTAAATTCCTTTTCAATTAATTCATGAACATCATTAACTGAGTTCATACCAATTAAAGGTAGTAAATCCTTTTGAGGATTAAGGGTAACATCCTTTTTCAAATGAATTGGAGCTGATGGGATAATTGCTAGTGGATGAGATGATTTAACTAATATTGATTTAATTTCATCATTTTCTTTAACCATTACTCTTCCAGCAGTTCCCAATGGCTTATCAAACCAAGATTGAAGTATTGGTCCACCATATACTTCAATATTAAGCTTATCAAAGTCTTTTTGATGAATGATACCCATAGGTTTGATTTTTAGAACTGGTGAGTCTAAATGTGAGGCAATAATCTGAAAATGCTTTGATTCATCATTAGAATGTGATTTTAGCCCCATTTTAAAGGCAATAATAGAAGTTTCATCAAAAACAACGTAATAATTCATTCCATTTTTGAGATTCCATTTTTCAGACATATAAAGTCTTGTGAAACCATGGTTATCCAAAATATTGGAAATTTCTTTTGATGCGAAGTATTCATTAACTGATTTATTTAAAAATTCTAATAATTCCATAATATTTTCCATTCCTTATTATATATAGATTATAGCATAAAAAGGCAAAAAAAACAAGCCATACTTACAAATAAGTATGGCTTTCTCGTATTATTTTTTAGCTTGTTGAACACGTTTATTGAATTTATCAATACGACCAGCTGATTGAACGAACTTTTGTTCGCCTGTATAGAATGGATGACATTTAGAGCATGTATCAACTCTTATCTCCTTTAATACTGATCCTGTTTCAAATTCATTACCGCATGATACACAAACTACTTTACATTTTTGATAGTTTGGATGAATGCCTTTTTTCATGTTTATCTCCTTTCCCATAGCCTGGTAGCCATAGTGGGCTATAAATTTTTATTCAATAAATTATATCAAAATATATCAATTTAGTCAAGTAAAGTGAATTGTTGATAAAAAGAAATGGACAGGTTTCCCTGTCCATTTTGATTAACTTTTATAGATAATCCCAAACACCTTGTTGTTGTAAAGTATCTTTGATATCTCTTGCGGCATTAGCAGCTAAAGTATCACGACCACTTTCAGCAAGAGCGTCGATGTCAGCTTTGAATGCTGTAGAATCAGTATCAGCTTCATCGAATGCAGCGTTGATTGCATTAATGTCATCAATTTCTTGTGACCATTCAGCGCCTTGTAGATCGTCATTAGTTAATGGTTGACCACCATTAACATAATCAGAAAGAATTAGTGTTTGTCCATAAATTGTTGTTGTACGACCTTCAACTTTATCGTTAATGATTGAAGCGATATCGAAGAAGTCTAGAATAATTTGAGAATGTGATAATTCTTTAATTACGTCATCGTCTTGTTCTTCAACTGGTTTAGAAGTATCATATTGAGTGATAATTACTAATTCAGTTTCATAGTTGTAAACTGTCCAATCAGTTTCTTGAGCTTCAGCTTGAGAGATGAAGCCATTTGCGTTAATTGGGCTTTCAATCATATGACATTCTTCAAGAATTTCACACATCAAGCTATTGAATACGTCATCACTTCTATCAGTATCACCATTGTTCATTGTATCGTTACCGAATAAGTATGATACCTTCATTAAATCAAGAACAGCACCTAATTCTTGGGCATTATTGTTAATTAATTCAACGTTAAGTGATTCAATGTGACGGAATGCACTAATAATTTGAATTAATCTAGCAATTTCTTCATCCCATTCTTCTTGGTTGCTACCATTACCATTGTAATCAGCAACACCAATTACTCTAGTTTCATAATGCTTACGTTCTAGTAAGTCATTAACTGTTGTAACTGCTTGTTCAATATTCAATGAGTAAGCTTCATTCATCGCAAATAGAATAATTTCTAATGCGGCTAATTGTTCATCTGTTAATTCAGCAAGATTCAATTCATCTAGGTTAATCATTGAAGATTTTTCAACAACGATTGCTAATTGTTCAGCTTCGTGATCCCATTCAGCTACAGATGCCATTGGTTTGTTATTACCATTGTCGTCTACGCCTACTTGAGCGATTAACCAACCAGACTTGTAAGATGTTGCATCAACATCATCCATAGCGTCGCTAATTAAGTCAGGAAGTAATTCACGTAATGCTGGAACATGGTTGAATGCTTTAATGAATTCACTTACTTCATTAGTTTGTAATTCAGTTAATTTAGCACTCATTGAACCTGAGTTTTCAATTAATCCGAATGATTGAGCTAATTGAAGTACATGGATTAATTCATCAATATCTTCAGCCCATTCGTCATTAGTACGAGGAACTAAATTCTTTTGAGTCTTAATTGCACCTTGACCAGTTTGACTAGTAGATCTGTCAATTAATGCTTGTTCAAGTACTGCATTTAAGTTAGATAAGTCACAAGTTAAACCAGCAGCCATGATTTGTAGTAATTGTCTTAGACCGTAATTTTGAACATCGAATTCAGCAGTTGGAACTGATGAAGCATCAACATTGTCAACTACACCTAAAGCAATTTCAGCAAATGATTCAAAGCCAGTAGTATTGTTAATATTATTAACGATTGCAACTAATCTAGCAAGATAGATTACTTCTTGAGCCCATTCATCAACTGAAGCCATACCATTAGTTCTTTGATCGTTGAACCAATCTGAAACTAATTCAGAAACATTGAAGTCACCACCGTTCATATCTTCTAGCTTATCGCTAACTGATGTGAATAATTGTTCACGGTAGATTTGTGAATTATTAAGTGCAGTGAATAATGCTTCAAGGCCAGCAACGTTAGTTGAAGAAGAAATAATGTCTCCTACTTCTTCAGTATCGATATTACCTTCAGAATCAGCGAAGAATTCAAGAGCAGCTAGGATATCGTGAATTGCTTGGAATTCAGCATCGTAATCAATACCAGCAGGAACAACTAATTCATCATCAGTGAATGATGGAAGTTGACCAACGATTGTATCCATTACGCGATCTTTACTGTTTTGAGCACCTTCTAATGAAGTTAATGTATCGAATAATTGAATTGTTGCAGGTAAGTTAATTACTGAACCATTAAATACTTGAGATTCAGCGGCATAACCAACTAAGTCTAATAAGCTTAAGTATTCAGCTTTAACAATTTCCTTGTAATTATCATAATCAGCTTTATTTAAGTGTGAGTAATCTAATAAGTTTTCATAACCTGCTTGAGATTGAACTCTGTAAACAGCTCTTTCGAAGCCTTCAACAAGAAGTTGTGAATCTTGGAAGTTTCTCAATGCATTGGCAAGTTGCTTCATTTCTTCAATGTGATCTAGAGTACCCATTAGATCATCTAAATCAAGATCGAAGCCTTCAGCATTCAATGGATAATATGCTTCATCTAAGAATGCATATAAGTATTGATATTCATCTGCCCATACAACATGTGATAAGTCAAGTGAAACATCACGTTTAGCTACCTTTAAGGCAATTCTAATTAATAATTCTTCTTGACCAGCAATGAATGGAGAATTTTCAATTAAGCTTACAAGTTCAGCAGCAGTAATAGTGTCTTTATATCTAACATTGTTATTTAATAGACCTAATTCATCTGCTTTGTCAATAATGTCGAATAAGTTAGAAACTTGTTCTTTGAATTCAGCAAAGCTATCAGCACGGATTGCTTGATAATCAGCTAAATCACGATCAACATACATACGAGCAACGCCGTTAACTAAGTCGATAAATGCAGCTCTTAATAATACAGATTTTTCGATATCATCTAATAACTTCATAACATCAGCTTCAAATGCATCAGATGCAAGAGGACTTAAATTAGAAGTAGATAGATTCTTCAAATGATCTTTAGCAAGATTAATAGCAGCTCTAACAACTTGTTTGATTGCTTTCAATTCTTCGTTTGTAGAACCAACTTCTTCATATGGAAGAACGATAACACCCATTAGATCGATACGATCAATGTATTCTTCGTATAAGTTAGTTAAACGATCGTTCAATACGACATGAGCAGTTAAGATGCCATATAATTGTTCAATGATGTCTTGGTTATCGAAGTCGATACCATCAGTACCAAATACACCGATTTCAAGAGCTAATTCAAGAGCATATACTGCATCATAGTATAGACCTAATAATCTAATGTCACTATAATCTTTTAGACCAGATACATCAACATAATCCTTAACAGAATCAAGTGATGATAATCTTGGTTCAACATATTTGTCAAATGCCCAACCGATTAGAGATTCTAGGATTGTTGTATCACCTAGAGTATTTAATGCTTCGTGAACATTTTCAAATAATTCTTTATCAGCAAAGTGTCTGATTGCGATATGTAGACCTTCTGTCTTATTCCATACTTCTGCAACTGGACGAACTAGACTAACTAGTGCATCTTCATCAGCAGCGAATGAAATATTTTCAATGCTTTCAGGAGTTTCGCCTAAGCCTAATACGTTGAATAATAATTCAAAGAATGAAGTAGTGTAAACTTCAGTGAATTGTAATTCACAGCCGATTGCTACAATTTCTTGTAATAATTCAACAGCATTGTCATCGAAACGATATGATCTTCTTTCACTATATAAATGATAGATACCACTCATTAAGACATCACGAGCGATTGTTAACATTGGTTGATAATCAACTCTTAACATATCTTCAGTGTATAGACTTAAATCGAAGTTATCAGTAATAATAGCTGGTAAGTATCTTTCAACTCTATGGTATAGAGGTAGAACAGATCTCATGTAAAGTTCAGAATCGCCAAGGATTTCTAGAACATCGATTAATACGTAAGCATTATCGATATTTACATATTGTCTATTATTCTTAATAAAGTCAACAGGAGCATCTTTGAATTCATATAGAACGCTCTTCAATTGTTGAGCAGTTTCAATTCCGCTTACAGCTAATTGTGGAACGCCTGCAGCTACAGCTCTTTCAAGTACAGCAACTTCGTTATCCCAATCAATAAATTCTAAGTCAACTTCAACATTCAAACGATCTAATACCATTTCTGCGAAACGTTCTAGACGACCATTGAACATTTCAAGTTCATATAATTTATCAATTAATGTATTGATTTCTTCAGCAGTTGGAATTGTCATATCATGTGTATCGTATAATTCATAAGCGCCAAGTTCAAGTGCATACTTAAGAACATCAACGATACCCTTAGCATCAGTTAGGAATGCATATCTATTGTAATCGCCTGGTTCATAACCAAATGCGAATGCTTTAATAATGTTTTCATTGTCAACATTTTCCTTAAGTGCTTTGTCATAGTAATGAGCTAAGATATATTTAACTACCATTGAATCAACAGCGATTTCTAATACATCTAGAGCATCACTAACTAATTGTTTGTTAATAGCTATATCGCCACTTTCGAATAGATCTTTAATGTCATCGATAGTTTCATAGCCATTGTTAATTAGAGCACTTCTTAAAGCAGGAATAGTTTCTTTAATTACTTCAATTTCATTATCCCAATCAACGATAGATAAATCGCCTTCAACTTCTAATGCGTCAAATAAGATTTGAGTGAATAGATCTAGACGATCATGAACTAAGTTAAGTTCATATAATTCATCTACTAAGACTGTTAGATATACAGATTGAGGTAATTCTTTAGTTTCATTGAAGTAGTAACCTAATGCGTTACCTTCAACTAGAGTTCTTAGAATAGCTGGAAGCTTATCTAAGTCTTCATTTAATAAGTCTTTATTGTAATCTCTTTCGTCTTCACCATATTCTAGTAATTCTCTTAGAGATTCATTTGGAACTTGTTCAACTAATCTTGGATATAATTCAACAATTGCTTTTCTTAAGATTTGTGATTCTAGAGCAGCTTCTAATACATCAACTAGACCAAGTACGAATTCATCAGTTAAGAATGAACGTTCTTTGTAAAGTTCTTTATCGAATACATCTTTGACATCTGATACCATAACTAGATCTTTGCTTTCTAGTAATGGACATAACTTAGAAATAACATGTTTAATTACTTCGATTTCATGATCGTAATCAACTTCTTCTAGATCATATTCAAGATCGTATTTTTCGAATAAGTAGTCTAGGAATAAATCTAAACGATCGTTGATTAAGTTAAGGTTATATAACTTATCAATTATGTCATT
Organism: Caryophanales bacterium UBA1231; assembly: GCA_002309035.1. Next base: position 18,816 of record DBWT01000031.1, read on the forward strand.
GATATCTTCAGCAGCTGGAATTTCCATGTCATGATCTTCGTACATTTCATAAGCACCAAGTTCAAGAGCTTCTCTTAAGATTTCAACGATTGGTTTCAAATCTTCAATGAATAGATCGCGGTTGTAATCTCTGTCTTCTTCGCCGAAGGCTAGTAATTCAACTAATCTTTCATCATCAAGATTTTCTTTGATTAGTTTGTCATAGTAATGAGCTATGATGTAATCAAGAACTGTTGAGTCAACAGCGATTTCTAATACATCTAGAGCATCA